>QNCF01000006.1 GCA_003644395.1 Candidatus Omnitrophota bacterium | reverse complement strand
ATTTACTGGTATGGAGTAATGGTTGCAATCGGTGTTTTTTTAAGCAGTTTTCTCTTCACCAAATATGCAAAAAAATGTGGATATTCTGAAAAGGTAATATCGCAGATTGTATTCTGGACAGTAATTGTTGGAATTATTGGAGGAAGGCTTTTCCATATAATTGCTCATTATCCTTACTATCACAGACATCCATTTGAGATTTTAAATATAAGGAATGGAGGACTTGCTGTCCAGGGAGCCATTCTCTCTTCACTTCTTTTTCTGATTATTTACCTGAATGTAAAAAGAATAGGTGTTATGAGAATACTTGATATTATGGCTGTATTTGTTCCTCTTGGGCAGGCGATAGGAAGGATTGGTTGTTTTTTGAATGGGTGTTGTTATGGTAAACCAACAGATTTATGGATTGGCGTTAAATTTCCATTTCTTGAGAAAAAAGTACATCCAACACAGCTTTATTATTCCTTTCTCTATTTCATTTTATTTCTGATTCTCTACAATATTTCCAGGAAAGAAAGAAAAGATGGTGAGATTGTTGGAATATATCTGGTATGTTTTGGACTTATAAGATATTTTGTTGATTTCCTCCGCGGAGACCTTCTTCCAACAATTTTTGGCTTGAAACTCACTCAGTTTATCGGAATATTCATTTTTATGGTGGGAAGTATATTGCTCAGTGTTATATTTTTGAGAATTGACACAACATATAAGGTAAAATAAAATTTTGAAGAAGATGGCAAAGTTAATTTTTGATTATCCTTTTATGGAGAAGGAATATATTTTGGATAAGGATGAGATATATATCGGGAGATTGGCTACAAATGATTTATCCATCCCTGATTATAAGATTTTCAAAAAATTACCAGTTACCACTCAGAAGGAGTTATTAAATCTGTTGACAAAAGTATCAAGAAGGCATGCAAAAATCACCTTTAAAAATGGCAAATATTACATTCAGGATATCGGAACAAAAGGGGTTGGAAGCAAATATGGAACTTATGTAAATGAAATAAAACTGGAGGTGAAAAAAGAATATCCCCTTTCTCCAGGTGATAGAATAAGGTTTGGAAGTGTGGAATGTATCTTTGAAGATTAAAAAATAAATTCCTTCCTTATGAAAAAGTGGACAATACCTCTTTTTAAAATTTTTGGTATAAGAGTAGAACTCCATATAACATTTTTCCTTATTGTTCTTCTCTTTGGTATTTCTGGAGTTGAGGAAATCGGAGTGGGGAGGGGATTACCTGGTGTTCTTTTCATCATTGTTGTATTTCTGTTTGTCCTCCTCCATGAGATAAGCCATTGTGTTGTTGCAATAAAATATGGCGGGAAAGTAAAAAGTATAATCCTTTTCCCATTTGGTGGAGTGGCACAGATGGAAAGAATACCAACTATTCCTTTATCTGAATTGAAAATGGCTATTGCTGGTCCTGCTACAAATTTTGCTATTGCAGGAATTTTGTATCTTTTATTCCATCCATTTATTGGAATAGGGAAAAATAACTTCATATCCTATCTATTCATCATAAATCTCACTCTCGGGACATTCAATCTATTGCCTGCTTTTCCAATGGATGGTGGCAGAATTTTAAGGGCTATCCTTGCAATCAGAAAAGGTTATTACTTTTCAACAAAAGTCGCAATAAAAGTCGGTAAAATTCTTGCAGTAGGAATGATGGTCTGTGGACTTTTTATAAATCCATGGCTTTTATTTATCGGAATATTCGTTTTTATTGGAGGAATGGCGGAAGAAGAGTTTTTCAAAATAAATTTCATATTGAAGGATGTTTTTGCAGAGGAAATATGTGTTAGAGATTTCAGGATAATTCCTCCTTCAATTCCAATTTATGAATTGATTGAAATTGCGAAGGAAAGTTCTTCAGAAGTCTTTGTTGTTATGGAATTTGAAAAACCTGTTGGTTTAATCAGGAGAAAAGATTTACCCTATATCATCCAGAAAAATATGCCACAAATTATGGTATCTGAAATATGCGATAGAAATTTTATTTCTGTTGATGGGAAAAGCAAATGTGAGGAATTCTTTTCATATTTTTTGAATAAGGAGATTTCGTGGATTGCGGTTTATGAGGGAAACAGAATGGTTGGAATTATTTATCCTGAGAGTTTATTAATTACAACAAAAATTCTTGAATCTTTAAAATACAGATTTTAGAAACTTTTTTCACTTTCCGCCATCTAAATGATAGGGAGGTGAAAAATGGACTGGAACAAATTTACATTAAAAGCACAGGAGGCTCTTGTAAGGGCTCAGAATATCGCTTCTGAGTATCAGCATCAGGAGGTGGATGCATTGCATTTACTTTTAAGCCTTGTGGAAGAAGATGAGACTATCCAGGATATACTTAACCAGATGAATGTGAATTCTGAAAAGTTGAAAGATGAGATTAAGGATGAACTTTATAAACTTCCTCAGGTAACAGGTGGTGGGGCAACTGGTGCAATATATATAACTCCTCTTTTAAATAGAGTCCTTATCCAGTCTGAAAAAGAGGCAAAAAATCTTGGTGATGAGTTTATAAGTGTTGAACATTTACTTTTAGGACTCTGTGGTGTTGATTCAAAAGTTAAAGAGATTTTGAGAAACCATGATATTTTTAAAGAGAGAGTTTTGAAGATAATGCAGCAATTAAGGAATGGTGAAAAAGTGTCTGATAGGGATGCGGAAAGTAAATACAAAATTCTTGAGAAATTTACAAGGGATTTAACAGACCTTGCAAGGAAAGGAAAACTTGACCCTGTAATTGGAAGGGATGAGGAGATCAGGAGAGTAATACAGGTTTTATCAAGAAGAACAAAGAACAACCCTGTTTTAATTGGTGAAGCTGGTGTTGGTAAGACAGCAATAGTTGAAGGACTTGCAAGAAGGATTGTTTCAAAAGATGTTCCTGAGAATTTGAAAGATAAAAGGATACTTGCCCTTGACCTTGGAGCCCTTGTTGCTGGAACAAAATATAGAGGAGAATTTGAAGAAAGGTTGAAGAGTCTTCTTAAGGAGATTGAGAAAAGGGAAGGGGAGATTATACTTTTCATTGATGAATTGCATACTCTTGTTGGAGCAGGTAGTGCTGAGGGAGCAATTGATGCTTCAAATATGCTGAAACCAGCCCTTGCAAGAGGGACATTGAGATGTATCGGTGCGACAACCCTTGATGAATACAGAAAGTATATTGAAAAGGATAGAGCCCTTGAAAGGAGATTCCAGCCTGTTTATATAAAAGAACCATCAGTGGAGGAGACAATATCTATCTTGAGAGGATTGAAGGAAAGGTATGAAGTCCACCATGGAGTAAAGATAACAGATAGTGCAATAGTTGCTGCAGCAGTTCTTTCTGATAGATATATAAGTGAGAGATTTTTACCTGATAAGGCTATTGACCTGATAGATGAAGCAGCAAGTAAATTGAGGATGGAGATAGACAGTATGCCTGTTGAACTTGATGAGATTGAAAGGAAGATAAGACAACTTGAAATAGAAAGGCAGGCTTTAAAGAAAGAAACAACAGAATCTGTGAAGGAAAGACTTGAGAAAATTGAGAAAGAACTTGAAGATTTGAAGAAAGAAAGAGAAAAATTGCATTCACAGTGGATGTCAGAAAAGAAAGTTGTTGAAGAGATAAGGAAGATTAAACAGCAGATTGAAACAACAAGGAATATTATTGAAAAAGCAGAAAGGGAAGGGGACCTTGATAAAGCAGCAGAGTATAAATACGGAAGACTTATAGAACTTCAGAAAAGACTTGAAAAAGAGACTCAAAAACTTAAAGAGATACAGAAAAATGGAGGTCTTTTAAAAGATGAAGTCACAGAGGAAGATATTGCAGAGATTGTTTCAAAATGGACAGGTATTCCTGTTTCCAAAATGCTTGAAGGAGAAGTTGAAAAACTTGTCCATATGGAAGAGAGATTATCAAAGAGAGTTGTTGGACAGGATGAAGCTGTGAGGGCAGTTTCAAATGCAATAAGAAGGGCAAGAGCAGGACTTTCAGACAGAAGAAGACCTATAGGTTCATTCATCTTCCTTGGACCTACAGGTGTTGGTAAAACTGAACTTGCGAAGGCTCTTGCAGAATTCCTTTTTAATGATGAGAATGCTCTTGTAAGGATTGATATGAGTGAATATATGGAGAAATTTTCCGTTTCCCGTCTTATAGGTGCTCCACCTGGATATGTTGGATATGAAGAAGGCGGACAGTTGACAGAAAGGGTTAGAAGGAGACCTTACAGTGTGGTTCTTCTTGATGAGATTGAAAAAGCACATCCTGAAGTTTTCAATCTTCTTTTACAGTTACTTGAAGATGGAAGATTGACAGATGGACAGGGAAGGACAGTCAATTTCAGAAATACAGTGATTATAATGACTTCAAATATAGGTTCACAGTACCTTTTGATGTTTAAAGATGAAGAGGAGATGAAAAAGAGGGTGATGGAAGCATTAAAGAGCAAATTCAGACCTGAATTTTTGAATAGGGTTGATGAGATAATAATTTTCAATAAATTGAAGAAGGAAGACATGTTAAAGATAGTGGATATTCAACTTTCAAATCTGGAAGAAAGGCTTAAGGAAAAGAAGATAAAATTGGAAGTATCAAAAGAAGCAAAAGAATACCTTGCAGAGAAAGGATATGATGAGAATTATGGAGCAAGACCTCTTAGAAGACTTATCCAGAAGGAGATAGAGAATCCACTTGCTTTGAAGATTTTAAGTGGTGAGATAAAGGAAGAAGATACAGTAAAAATTGATTTTAAGGATGGGAAACTCATTTTTGAGAAAGGTTAATAGATTTTTTAACAGGATTCCTTAAAATACCTATCTTTTCAATTTCACATTCCACTATATCTCCTGGAAAAATTGGGGAAATCCCCTCAGGAGTCCCTGTTGATATTATATCTCCTGGATAAAGAGTGATGAATTTTGAAATAAATGAGATTAAAAACGGTATTTTGAATAACATCTTTCCTGTGGATGATTTCTGACGGATTTTCCCATTTACTCTTAATTCAATTTTCAGATCTTCCTCAGGATTTATTTCATCAGATGTAACAATCCATGGGCCAAAAGGACAGAATGTATCTATGCTTTTTGAACGGTACCACGGCAATTTTTTCTCCATATCTTTCATCTCAATATCCCTTGCAGTCACATCATTTAAGATTGTATATCCTGCTATGAATTCATCTGCCTTTTCTTTTTCAACTCCTTTTGCTTTCTTCCCTATTACAACAGCAAGTTCAACTTCAGGGTCTATTCTTCCAAGACCTTCAGGGTATATTATTTCTCCATTATTTGGGATAATAGCAGATGTTGCTTTTTCAAAAAATATTGGTTCTTCAGGTATGATTATATTTGATTCCTTTGCATGTTCAATATAATTTGCTCCGATACATATAATCTTGGATGGTCTGTAAAGAATTGAAAAATTCAGTTTTTCAAGAGGATACCAGAGTTCTCTGTACTTTTCTCCATCTATCAGTGATTTTTTAAAAACTTCAGGAGAAAAAAGCCCATTTTCAAAAAGAGAATTTATATCCTTTATTTGGATTTTCCTTTCCAGATAAAAGAAATTGGAAAGGTCAAATACTTCCTCACCTTTTATTATCCCTACAAATTCCCTTCCTTCTTTTGAAAATCTCCCTATTCTCATTTTTACAGAAAAAAATTTTATAATTTCTCCACATAGAAAGTCAATCATTTTATATTTAAAATTTTTTAGGTAAAATAAATCCTGTGATGGAATTCAAAAAAGATTTTAAAGAAACAAAAAAGTTCAGAGATATTTTAAATGCTATTGAAAGGGGAGAGATTGTAAGGGTATGTGGAGGGAATATTCCATTTTTTGCTTTCCTTATTTCCTGCATTTTTGAAGAAATAAAGAGAAAATTCTTTATAATTCTTCCTGATGATTTAAAGGCAGAAAGATTTTTCCAGGATATAAGAACATTCCTTCCGGATACACATATTTACTTTCTTCCAGCACAAGAATCTTTTTCAGAAGATGAGATTTCTGTTGAAACAGCAGAAAGGGTGAAAATCCTTACCTATCTTTTAAAAGATTTCCCTTCAATAACTGTGACACACCCTTCTGCAATTATCCAGTCATTACCTTCTCCTTCTGATTTTGAAAAAAATGAGTTAAAGATAGAGGCTGGAGGTGAAATCAGAAGGGATGAATTTTTAAGAAAGATAATCAATTTTGGATATGAAGAGACTGAGATTGTTGAAACGCCTGGAGAATTTGCGAAAAGAGGATGTATTGTTGACATTTTCCCTCTTGATTCTGAATCTCCTGTAAGGGTTGAATTTCTGGGAAACAGGATAAATTCTATAAGGAAATTTGAAGTCTCAAGCCAGATTTCCTACCAGAAAATTGAAAATATATTTCTTTATCCATTAAGTGAAAGACTGATATATACAGAATCGCCATCCACTATTTTTGACTTCATCAATGGAGCTACAATTTTCTTCATAGAACCCGATTCTGTAAATATTCCCAATCTTTTAAGAAAAGATTGGAATGCAGAGATAATTGAGAAATTTAAAGAGATTTCAAATATATGTACTGAAAGGATTACTTCAGAAACTTTAAGGAAAATCTTTTATTTTAAAGTCCTGCCAGTTTCAGAAAGATTTAAAATCCAGCCTCACTTTATATGGCAGATGGATAAGGAGGATAAGGTTTTTATATTTTCAGAAAGTACATCCCAGCAGATGAGGTTAAAGGAGATTTTAAATGAAAAAGGTATATGTATTTCGCAGATAAAATTCCATGATGGAAATCTCTCTTCTGGTTTTTCAATTCCAGAATTGAATATTGTATTTTTAAGTAATGATGAGATTTTCCAGAGATATAAAACCAGAAGGGTCCCTGTTAAGAGAATAGAGAATATTCCATTGAACAGCTGGGAAGAGCTGAAAACAGGAGATTATGTTGTCCATTATAATGAAGGAATTGGAAAATTCATCGGTATGAAAAGGATGAAAATAGATGGGAAGGAGGAAGAATTCATTATTATTGAATATGCTGGTGGAGACAAACTTTACCTTCCAGTCTCTCAAATTTCTCTTATCCATAAGTATATAGGGAGTAAAAAACCTGTTTTATCAAAACTTGGAAGCAAAAACTGGATCAAAATAAGAGAGAATGTTAAAAATTCAATAAGGGATCTGGCAGCAGACCTTTACAGATTATATGTTGAAAGGAAGAAAGAAAAAGGGTTCTCTTTCCTCCCAGATGATGAACTGCAGAGAGAATTTGAAAATAATTTTATATATGAGGAGACACCTGACCAGAAAAAGGCTATTGAGGAGGTAAAGAGAGATATGGTTTCAGGAAAAATAATGGATAGACTTTTATGTGGTGATTCAGGTTATGGAAAGACAGAAGTTGCAATGAGGGCAAGTTTTAAGGCTGTATTAAGTGGAAAACAGGTTGCAGTCCTTGTCCCAACCACAGTTCTGGCACTCCAGCATTATTTTACTTTCAAAGAGAGATTTGCAGATTTCCCTGTAAGGATAGAGATGCTTTCAAGATTTATACCCAAAAGCCAGCAGAAAAGAATAATACAGCAACTGCAAGAAGGGAAAATAGATATTATTATAGGGACTCACAGGATTTTACAGGATGATGTAAAATTTAAAGACCTTGGTCTTTTAATCATCGATGAAGAACAGAGGTTTGGAGTTGTCCATAAAGAAAAAATAAAGACTGTATTCAGGAAAGTCGATGTCCTTACAATGACTGCAACTCCGATACCAAGAACTCTTTACCTTTCTCTTTCAGGGATAAGGGATATAAGTATTATAGAAACACCTCCCTTAGGCAGACTCTCAGTTACAACATATGTTGGGCCTTACAATCCTGAAATTGTAAGGCAGGCAATAATAAGAGAAATTGACAGAAACGGGCAGGTGTTTTATCTTCATAACTATATATACGATATTAAAGAAGTAAAGGCGAAAATTGAAAGACTTGTTCCTTTTGCAAAAGTTGGAATTGCTCATGGAAGAATGGAAGAAAATGCTCTTGCAGAAGTTATGGAAAAGTTTTCTGAGGGTAAAATAGATGTTCTTGTTGCCACCACAATCGTTGAAAATGGTCTTGATATTCCAAGAGCAAATACATTGATTGTTGATAATGCTCACAGATTTGGATTATCAGACCTTTACCAGTTGAGGGGAAGGGTTGGAAGATATAAATGGAAAGCATACGCTTATTTCCTTTTTCCACCACATATTCTCCTTACAAAAAAGGCAAAAGAAAGATTAAAAACAATACAGCAGTTGAACAGTCCTGGAAGTGGATTTAAAATTGCAATGAAAGACCTTGAAATAAGAGGTGCAGGAAATATACTTGGGAAAGAACAGCATGGATTTATTGAACAGGTTGGATTCCATCTTTACTGTCAGTTCTGGAAAGAGATAGCAAGTGAAATAAAAGGAGAAGTTCCGGAAATTCCTGAAGAAGTTAATTTTAAAGGTTTTATTCCTGAAGATTATGTTCTTTCTCCAAGTTTGAGATTCCATCTTTATAAAAAGATTGCTTCAATAAAAAGTAAAAATGAAGCAGAAAATATGATTTATGAACTTAAAGATAGATTTGGTTATGTACCTGAAGAGGTGAAAAATCTCATTTTTTCAAAAGTGAACTGAAAATGGAAAAGGTGAGATTGATAGGGAAAGGAAGGGAAGTTGGTTTTACAATCGGAAAGATAATTAGAGATTTTCTACCAGATTTGCCTGAAGATATTGACAGAGAAAGGGTGAATACCTTCAAAAATATGGTGGAAGATGTTGCCCCCCACTGGCTTGAAGAAATAGATGGTTTTTCAGAGGCTACAGGGATAAAGGAAGAATCAATATTGAATTTTAATTGTGAAAAGAGAAAACCTCCAGAAAATATCAGTAAAGAATGCACATCTTTTTTGATAATGCCTGATAGAAGTAAAGAAAATACACCACTTCTGCTCAAAATAAGGGATGAGAGGCCTCTCCACCAGATAGCCGGGATTAAAAAAATAGAAGGGAGTTACAAATATATATTTGGAACAAATGCAGGAAATATCGGTATTGCACATTTCCTGAACGAATATGGACTTGCCGGAGCAAATAATACAGGCTCTCCTGTAATTTCAGGGATAAAAGATATCGGATTCAACGATTGCCATATAATGAGGATTGTTGCAGAGAAAGCAAGAGATTGTAGAGAGGCTCTGGATATAATAAAAGGTCTAATAAATAAGGGATATGTTTCCAATGCAGGATATAAGAGAGGGATGATTTTCCTCTTTGTTGATAATAATGAGGGATTGAGAGTTGAATTGACCTCTGAAAAATTGAGTTATGAATTTGTGAATAAAGGGATTTTCCTTTACACAAACCATTTTTTACTTGATGAGATGCAGGATATTATTGATAAAGAAATGGCACAGAAAGTTGGTAAAAGTAGCAGAATCAGATTTTCTCGTGGAAAACAACTTATTGAAAATGCAGGAGAAAAGATTGGTATTGAGGATTTGATGAGATTTTCAAAAGATACAGAAAACTTACCTTATTCACTCTGCAATCCTTCAGATAAATTCCCATGGAGAACATTATCAGCATTTATCCATAAAATATGCGGAGAGGAAAGCTGTTCTTTCATATCAAATGGAGCACCTGTTTATACAGATTATTTCAAATTGAATATAAAAGAGGAAGAGACCCCTTTATTCCTTCTTACAGATTATAAACTTTTCACTTGAGAAGTTCCTTTTTAATCTTCCCACTGCCTGTTTTTGGAAGGCTATCTCTGAATTCAATAATAGTCGGGACTTTATAACTTGCAAGATGTTTCCTGCAGAATATTTTTATTTCATCTTCTGTAAGTTTTTCTCCTTCTTTTGGAACGATTACAGCTTTTATTGCTTCCCCTCTTAATTTTTCAGCAACTCCAACAACTGCAACTTCTTTAACTTTTGGATGCTTAAATATCACATTTTCCACTTCAGTTGCATAAACATTCAATCCACCAACTATTATCATATCTTTTTTTCTTCCAACAATGTAAAGGTAGCCATCCTCATCAAATTTTCCTATATCTCCTGTATAAAGCCATCCATCTTTTATGGTATTTTTTGTGAGTTCTGGCTGATTATAATAACCTGGAGTAATTGGCCATCCTTTCATAATAATTTCACCTGTCTTGCCAGCAGGAACCTCTTTCCCATTTTCATCAATAATTTTTACCTCCATCCAGGGGACAGGTTTACCAACAGAGCCTGGTTTGATTTTATCAAGTGGTGGCAATACATTGGGAGCAGCACTCTCTGTAAGTCCATAACCTGAGAATAATTTTGCATCCGGGCATGTCTTTCTGAACCTTTCAAGCAATTCTGGACTGCTTGGTGCTCCGAATACTGCAACCCATCTTAAATGCGGTAGTTTTGTATTCTCAAATTCTTTGAGATTCAACATTCCAACAAACATTGAAGGGACAAGGAAAACAAAAGATGCTCTGTATTCTTTCATCAACTCAAGTAATTTTAAAGGAGAGTATCTCTCCATAAGAACAAGTTTCACTCCAAGGAATAAAAGAAGTGCTGCTGCAATCCCACCATTATGTGATAATGGTAATGGACAGACTGTTGTATCACCATCTTTTATGTAATTGTAATACTTTAAACTTTCAACTGGACTATCAAGATGCCTGTATGTCCATATCACACCCTTTGGTATCCCTGTTGTTCCTGAAGTATAAAAGATAGAAGAGATTGAATTTTCATCTATTTCACTCACAGGAAAATCAGAGGGATATTTATCTATCATTTGGTTTAAATGTATTGTATCAGGGTAATTTTCCGAAATTGTTATTATTTCTTTCAAATTCTTTACTTTTTCTTTGATAAAGGATGGATTGAATCCTTTTGGAGTATAAGTGAAAAGATATTTACATCCAGAATGGGAAAGAAGAGGGATTATTTCTTCAATCTTCAACCTTGAATCAAGCGGGACTGAAATGCCACCGATTTTAAAAATTGCAAAATATAAAAATATATATTCTGGCATATTTGGAAGATATATGGCTACTTTTTCTCCCTTTCCAGCCCCTATACTTTTCAGGAAATTTGCATATCTATTAACAGTTTTTCCAATCTCATTCCAGGTGTATTCTTTCCCTTCAAATACAAGTCCGATTTTCTCTCCCTTTTCACTTACCATCCTCTCAATTTCCTTTCCAACATTCATTTTCTTCCCCCTTTATTTAAATTTTAATATTAAAATTTTACTAAATCAAGTTTTTAAAAAATTGAAACTGTAATTACGAAATCCTCTGAGAATGAAAAACTCAATGAGATTGGATATTGTTTTTTCTTTATCCTTACAGATGGAGTTCCATTTTCCCACAATATTTCTATATCTTTGAAAAAAGTATTTTTCTGCATTCTTTCAGGCAGGCTTTTCCATATTGATTCTTTAAAAGAAAAATTTACCGCATAAAATATATCTTTTTTTGGTATCTTTTCAATCTCCTTTTCGGTGAAGATTCTCTTTAAAAATCTTTCTCTGTATCTCTTTATAACCTTTTTAAATTTCTTCAAATCCAGTATATCAATTCCAACACCAATCATATCAATTTTTCAGAAATTCCAGTATTTTCTTTTTGAAAAATGGGGAAAATATTGAAAGTGAAAGGTGAGTTGCTGGATACCATATTATTTCTGCATTTTCAATCCTTTTCTTCAATTCCATCGCTGAGAAAAATGGGATTACAGTGTCAAAAAATCCATTTATCATAAGAACTTTTTTCTTTATGGAATTTGCAAATAAAATAGGGTCATACAGGAAACATTTCCTTGGCAGTTCCATTATCTCATCATAAAGGTTGTATTTTAAAAGTTTCTTGTAAGTTTTATGGAGATTATGGCAGGCTTTCCTTGAGCAGTCTTTTTTTAATACAAATCTTAAAAGCCCTCTCCATGTAATATTTTCAAAATCCCCTCCGCTTGCAAATAAAATAATCTTTTCTATTCTATCATCAACTGCTGATACTATTGTTGAGATTATTCCACCAAGGCTTATCCCGATGATATTTACCTTTTCAAATTTATAATTTTTTTGAGAAAAATCAATAATCCCTCTTATTTCAGAAACAGACCTTTTCATAAAATTGAAAAAATCATTATCTTTCTCATTGAGGGTAAGTTTTGGTATGTTGTAAAAAATTAAAATCCGGTCTTTTAAAAAACGCAATTTCCTTAATATCTTCCTTTTCCCATTTTCAGAAGTGTTCATTCCAGGGACTATAATAACTGGAGAAGATTTTGATTCTTTAAATATTATATCTGCAACTATCCTTTTACCATTCCCAACCTTTAATCCATCATCATGCTCTTCAATTATTTCCAATTTGCTTTTTTGTGAATAAATTTTTATAATATTTTCCATATATTAGAATTATATCAAACTGGATTTAAATGGGGAAAATAGGATTTATTGGTGATAAGTTCAGTATAGAAGTATTTAAATCAACTGGAGCGGATATTTTTCCTGCAGAAAGTATCGGAGAGGCGATTGAGATTATAGAAGGTTTAAATCTGGAAGAATATGAATGCATTTACCTTACAGAAGAATTATACGATGAGAAAACATTTTACAGATATATAAAGGAAAGGAAAATCACAATAATACCAAGTCTTAAAAGCAGTGAAGGGAAGGGATACCAGATTGTTGAAAGATTGATAAGGAAAGCAACAGGAGTGAGAGAAAAATGATTGATGAAGGAAAAATCATAATGGTTTCTGGTCCGCTTGTAAAGGCAAAAGGGATGAAAAATTCTAAAATGTTTGATGTTGTAAGGGTTGGGGAGGAAAGGCTTGTTGGTGAAATAATAAGGCTTGATGGTGATATCGCTTCAATTCAGGTATATGAAGAAACAGAAGGGCTTAAAGTTGGAGACCCTGTTTTTGGAACTGGATTGCCACTTATGGTTGAATTGGGTCCTGGATTGCTTTCAAATATTTTTGATGGGATTCAGAGGCCTCTTACAAAGATTGAAGAAAAGGGAGATTTTATCTATAGAGGGGTTGAAATTCCACCTCTTGATAGGAATAAAAAGTGGGATTTCAGGCCAACTGTCAAAAAGGGAGATACTGTTGTTGAGGGTGATATAATAGGAGAAGTTCAGGAGACTCCTCTTCTTTTACATAAAATAATGGTTCCTCCAGGAGTAAAAGGTGAAGTTGTTGAAATAAAAGAAGGGAGTTTTACAGTTGATGAGGAGATATGCAAAGTTAAAACAGAAAAAGGAGAAATTCCGATTAAGATGTTCCAGAAATGGCCTGTAAGATTAAGAAGACCTTTTAAAGAAAGGAAACCTCCATATGCTCCTCTTGTTACAGGTCAGAGAGTTATTGATACATTTTTCCCGATTCTGAAAGGTGGAACAGCATGTATTCCAGGTCCTTTTGGTTCAGGAAAGACTGTTGTCCTGCACCAGATTGCAAAATGGGCGGATTCTGAAGTTGTAATTTATATAGGATGTGGCGAGAGAGGGAATGAGATGGCAGATGTTTTGATAGAATTTCCAAAATTAAAAGACCCTTCTTCAGGAAGACCTCTTATGGAAAGGACTGTTTTAATAGCAAATACTTCAAATATGCCTGTTGCTGCAAGGGAGGCTTCAATATATACAGGTGTAACAATTGGTGAATACTTCAGAGATATGGGGTATTCTGTAGCTCTTATGGCTGATTCAACAAGCAGATGGGCAGAAGCATTGAGAGAGATATCTGGAAGGATGGAAGAGATGCCAGGGGAAGAGGGTTATCCTGCATATCTTGGAACAAGGGTTGCTTCATTTTATGAAAGGGCAGGGAGAGTAATATGTCTTGGGAAAGATGGAAGGGAAGGGTCTTTATCTCTTCTTGGGGCAGTAAGTCCTCCAGGTGGAGATTTAACAGACCCTGTTGTTCAGATGACATTGAGAGTTGTTAAAGTTTTCTGGAGTCTTGACGATAGACTTGCATACCAGAGGCATTTCCCTGCAATAAACTGGCTTACAAGTTATTCACTTTATGATAAGAATGTAAGGGATTATCTTGAAAAGGAGATAGCACCAGATTTTTATGATTTAAAAGTAGAGGCAATATCAATACTTGAAAGAGAAGCAGAATTGCTTGAGATAGTCCGTCTTGTTGGAATGGAGACACTTTCACTTTCTGATAGACTGCTTCTGGAGACTGCTCGCTCCATAAGAGAAGATTTCTTGCACCAGAGTGCATTTGATGAAAGAGATGCTTATACTACTTTGAAAAAGCAGTACAGGATGTTAAGGGCAATTTTAACATTCCATAAATTAGCACTTTCTGCAATTGAAAAGGGAAAACCGCTGGAGGAAATTTTGAAACTCCCTGTCAGGGAAGATATTGCAAAGATGAGGTATATTGACGAGGATAAACTTGAGGAATTTGATAAACTTGAAGAAAAAATAAGAGATTCTTTTAAATGAAAGGGGGGAAAGATGGAAAAACTCGCAATTTTGGGAGGAGAAAAAGCAATAAAGGAGGAAGATAAGGAATTGTTTGCTCCACCTGTTTCAAAAGAAATGGAAGAGAAGGTTTTGGAAGTTCTCAGAGAATGGAAGATGTCAAAGATTGACCTAACATTAGAATTTGAGAAAAAATTTGCTGAATGGCACGGTATGAAATATGCTCTTGCATGTAATAATGGAACAGCAGCAATACATTGTGCTTTATTCGGACTTAAAATAGGGAAAGG
The DNA here is from genome assembly GCA_003644395.1 of Candidatus Omnitrophota bacterium. GTDB lineage: Bacteria > Ratteibacteria > UBA8468 > B48-G9 > JAFGKM01 > B48-G9. The sequence goes on along the minus strand of QNCF01000006.1, from coordinate 6,836 downwards.
TGATGAAATAATATGTCCTTCAGTAACATACTGGGCTTCCTGCATACCTGTTTTTTCTCTTGGTGGTACAGTAGTTTTTGCAGATATTGACCCTGAGACTTTAAATATAAATCCAGATGATATTGAGAAAAGGATTACAGAAAGAACAAAGGCTATTATGGTTGTCCATTATTGTGGATATCCTGCTGATATGGACAGAATTTTAAATATTGCTTCAAAATACAATCTCAAGGTTATAGAAGACGCATCCCATGCCCATGGTTGTTTGTATAAGGGGAAACTTTGTGGAACATTTGGTGATGTATCATGTTTTTCATTTATGAGTGGAAAGTCTTTTGGGATTGGAGAAGGTGGAATCCTTTTGACAAATGATAGAGAGGTTTATGAAAGAGCAATTATCTTCGGCCATTATGAAAGGCATTCACAGAGCATAACGATTGATTATTTAAAAAGAGGGATAGGTGTTCCATGGGGAGGGTATAAGTACAGGATGCATCAGATGTCTTCTGCTGTTGGACTTGTGAGATTGAAAACATTTAAAGAGGAGATTGAAGAGATTGATAAAGCAATGAATTATTTCTGCGATTTAATAGAGAAACTTCCCGGTATAAAACCTCACAGACCACCAAAAGGTTCAGGATGTACAAAAGGAGGCTGGTATAATCCAATAGCATTGTATTCACCTGAAGAACTTGGTGGACTTTCAATCACAAGATTCTGTGAGGCTTTAAATGCAGAAGGAGTCCGTGTCTTTCCTGGAGTAAATAAAGCTTTACATCTCCATCCTCTCTTCTCTGAAATAGATGTTTATAATGATGGTAAACCCACAAGGATAAGGTACAGTCCAGAGGATATAAGGAAGAAAGATACTGGACTTACTGTATCTGAAAGTATTCAGGAAAGAGTATTCAATATCCCTTGGTTTAAGAAATATAAGCCTGATAAAATAAGAGAATATGCCTATGCATTTGAGAAGGTTGTGAAAAATTATAAAGAACTGTTACCCGGAGATAAAGGGAATCCAAAAGATTTCGGTGCGTGGGGATTGACTTTCAGAATTTAAATTCTTTCAGGTGGTAGATGTATGCTTTTCTTCTCAACATCAAAAGATGCTTCCATTATGGCTTCAGAAAAGGTGGGGTGGCAGTAAAGTATTTCCTGCAAATCTTTTACTTTTAAATTATTTTTAATTGCAAGTGTTGAGAAACTCACAAGTTCTGTTGCACCCTTTCCAATTATATGGATTCCAATTATTCTTTCTGTCTCCTCTTCCGCTATGATTTTCACAAATCCTTCCTTTTTCCCTGATGCATGGGATTTACCGAGAGCAAGGTATGGGAATTTACCGACTTTTACCTTCAATCCATTCTTTCTTGCATCTTCCTCACTCATTCCACATATTCCAACTTCAGGGTCAGAAAAGATAGCAACAGGTATTGTTGAATAATCCATTCTTTTATTCTCTCCCGCTATATTCTCAGCTGCTATTTCACCTTCTCTTGTAGCAACATAAGCAAACATATGTTTTCCTGTTATATCACCAACTGCATATATATTTTTAATATTTGTTTCCATCTGCGGAGATACTTTCACTCCATTTTCATCAGTTTCAATCCCTATGTCTGAAATTTTTTCCATATAAGGTTTTCTCCCTATGCATAAAAGAATCTTTTCCTCTTCCATCTTTCCAGGATTTTCTATTTTCTTTCCTGTTATTACTCTTATTCCTCTTTTTTCAAATTCTCTTTTCAATGTTGAGGAAATCTCTTTATCAATTCCTGGCAGTAGATTTTCCATCATTTCATAAATTGAAATTTCAACACCAAATTTTTTAAAAATAGATGCAAATTCACATCCAATAGCACCACCACCTATAATTGCCAAACTTTTTGGTAATCTATCAGTTTCCCAGATCTCATCACTGGTAATTACTCTTTCATCATCTTTAAAAATTGATGGGACAGAAGGGAGTGAACCTGTGGCAATTACAATATTTTCTCCTTCAAAAAGATTATTATTAACCTTTACTGTTCTCTCACCGATTAATTCTGCTTCACCTTTAATGATATCTATCCCGTTCTTTTTGAGAAGAAAATCAACACCTGCCTTCAATCTGGAAATAACATTCTTTTTTACATACGAAAGGATATCTTCCCACGAAAAAGAAACTTTCTTTTCAATAATTCCAAATCTATTTTCTATCTCTTCAGATATATGGAAGAGAGTTTTTGTTGGTATGCATCCTTTATTCAAACATATTCCACCAACTTCCCCTTTTTCAATTATCAAAACTTTCAATCCTTTCTGTGCACATCTTATTCCGCATGGATAACCTGCTGGGCCTGCTCCTATAATGATAACATCATATTTTTCCATTTTTTATCACAATTTCTGCTGCATCTTTAAGATTTTCAGCAACAAAATCAGGTTTAATTTTCATTTTCTCAACTTCATTTCTCTTTGTCCTTCCAGAAAGTACAAGTATTGTCTTCAATCCCAGATTTTTCCCAGCCTCAATATCTGTCTCACTGTCTCCAATAAAGAACAATCCCTTTAATTCATCAATTCCAAGTTCTTCCTTTGCTTTTAAAAACATTCCTGGTTTTGGTTTTCTGCAATTGCAGTTTTCTTCTTCTGTGTGTGGGCAGTAATATACTTTCTCTAACTTTATTCCATGTTTTCCGAGTTCCTTTTTCATCATTTCTGTTACTTCATTGAGCTGTTCCATTGTAAAAAGCCCTTTATTTATTCCTGCCTGATTTGAAATAATAACAAGTTTATAACCATTCTTGTATAGAATTTTTAATCCTTCTATCGCACCCGGAACAAATTCAAATTCCTCCCATTTTTTTATATAATCTCCCTCAATATATTTAGAAATCACACCGTCTCTATCTAAGAAAACTACTTTCATTTTATAAATGGAATTGTTTCACAGAATCCACTCATTATATTCATATTCTGCACTGCCTGTCCAGAAGCTCCTTTAACAAGATTATCAATTGCAGATATAACGACAAGTTTATTTTTATCCACAATTTTAAATCCTATATCGCAATAATTTGTATCAAAAACATTCTTTACAGATGGAGAAATTCCGTAATCCATAATCCTTACAAATGGCTCATCTTTATAAAATTCTTTATAAATAGAACACAGTTCATCTTCTGAAATTTCTTTTTTTAATTTTAAATAACATGTTGATAAAATCCCCTGGTTCATGGGTACTATATGCGGGACAAATAAAATATTAAAATTTTTTCCAGAAAGAGTGTTCAATATTTCTTCAATTTCTGGCTGGTGTCTGTGAGCACCTACCTTATAAGCCCTTATATTTTCATTACATTCAGCAAATAAAAGTTCAGAAGTTACCTTCCTTCCAGCACCTGTAATTCCACTTTTTGAATCAACAATAATATCTTCATCAATAAGATTTTTTTTAACAAGAGGGAGTATTCCAAGTATTACAGAGGTAGGGTAACATCCTGGATTTGCAACAAGAAAAGAATCTTTTATTTTGTTTCTGTTAATTTCTGGAAGTCCATAAACAGCATATTTTATAAATTCTGGACATGAATGTTTCGTATACCATTTTTCATAAACTTTCAAATCCTTAAATCTGAAATCAGCACTCAAATCAATAACTTTCTTCTTTCTCTTTAATATTTCCGGAACAAATTTCATTGAGACAGAGTGGGGAAGGGCAAGAAAAATTATATCTGCCTTTTCTACTTTTTCCCACTTCACTTCATTCTCACATACAAAATTAATCTCCCCTTTTACTTTTGGTATAATTTCGGAAATATGGATACTTTCTTCTTCCGGAGATACAAAACCGAAGATTATTTCAACTTCTGGATGGTTTTTTAAAATCTCAACAAGTTTCTGACCAGCATATCCAGAAATCCCAAAAATTCCTGCTTTTACCATATTCCTGTATTACCTCTTTGTCCACTGGAATTTTCTTCTTGCACCTTTCTGTCCATATTTTTTCCTTTCCTTCATTCTTGGGTCTCTTGTAAGAAGTCCATATTCTTTAAGTGTTGGGGTAAGTGAGGGGTCATATTTACTTAAGGCTCTTGCTATACCGAGTTTTACTGCATCCATCTGTCCTGTAATTCCTCCTCCTTCTGCTTTTATTTCAAGGTCAAATTTATCCTGAAGATTTGTTACAAGTAGAGGTTTTAAAGCTTCCTGCTGTTGATAAAATAATGGGAAGTATTCCTTAATGCTCCTTTTGTTAATCAAAATATTTCCACTTCCTTCCCTCAATTTCACTATTGCTGTTGCTGTTTTCCTTCTTCCCACTCCAATAATAGGGGGTTGCTTATCTGCCATTTTAACCTCCTTGAATTTTTAAGTTTAAATTATACCTTAAAAAAATAAAAAAGAAAATTTTTTATTCTTTCTTTTTATGCCTCAAACTTGGTGGAATATCAATATCTTCAAGAGATAGTTGCACCTTTTCTTTTTGAATTGCAGGGGTTTCTTTCACTTTTATTTTTTGCTTCCCAATCCCTGTTGCAAGGAGAGTGATCTGGACTTCATTTTTTAAGTTTTCATTAATACTTACTCCAAGTTTCCTTGAAACAGATGGGATTTTCTCTTCAATTATCTCCATTCCCTGGTAAATTTCATTGAGCGAAAGATCAGGGCTTCCCACTATACTTATAAGAATCTTCTGTGCCTCCATAAATACCTCTTTTACCAGTAAAGGGTCATCAACTGCAGAATTTGCTGCCTGCTGGATTTTATCTTCTCCCTTACCATACCCTATACCCAGAATCCCTCTACCACTATTTTCTACAATTGCACATATATCTGCAAAATCAATCGGAATTAATACACGTGGGCGGTAAATAAGTTCTGTGATGGAAGAGATTCCTCTTGTAATTATCTCATCAACTTTTTTAAATGCATCTATCATTGATGTCTGCTGGTCAACTATTTCTCTTAATCTTTCATTTGGGATATGGATAAGTGTATCCACATTTTTCTCAAGCAATTCAAGGCCTTTCTTTGCCTGTTCTTCTCTTTTTTTCCCTTCAAAACTGAAAGGTGTTATTGCAAATCCAATTACAATCGCTCCATTATCCTTTGCAATCTTTGCAATTACAGGAGATGCTCCTGTCCCTGTTCCTCCACCAAGTCCCATTATCATAAACAGAAGTTGAGTCCCTTTTAAAGTCTCTGTAATCTTTTCCCTGTCTTCATTTGCTGCAAATTTCCCCTTTTCAGGGTCACTTCCAGTCCCTCTCCCTTTTGTTATCTTTTCGCCGATCTGTATCTTCATATCTGCTTTTGAGAATTCGAGTGCCTGTGCATCTGTATTGAAGATTATAAACTCCATACCTTCCAGATTATCACAGATTTTACTCACAATATTTCCACCAGCATTTCCAATTCCAACAACTTTTATCTTTATTGTTTCAACATTATTCTCTTCAATAACTCTTACCATTTTTAATAAAACCAGTTTTCTATTTTTTCTTTAATTTTCAACCACCATGGTAATTTCTTTTCTCTTTTTGGTGTAAGGAGTAATAGCCCTATTCCACAGGCAAATTCAGGCTTTCGGAAATATTCTTCAATTCCAAGCATTTTCTTTGGAATACCAAGTCTTGTTGGCTGGTTGAATATTTCATTTGATAATTGTAAAAGACCTTTCAATTTTGATGAACCTCCAGATATTATTATTCCAGCACCGATTGTTGAAAATAAAGGTTCTTGCTTTACATCTTTCAGTATAATATCCTGGAAAATTTCCTTAACCCTTTCATACACAACTTTTGATATCTTTTCCACAGTGGTCTGTTGTTTTATCTTGCCTGAAAGAGTGATAATTTCTACTTTTTGATTGAGGAAAGGCTGTCTTCCCTTTATCAAATTTTTATAATTGCACCATCCATAATTCTTTTTTAATTCTTCTGCAAAATTTAATGATGTATGGAGTTCAATAGAAAGGTCAAGGTCAATATTACCACCACCAACTCTGTAAGAATCACTGATTACAAGTTTATTATCAATATAAAGGGCAATATCTGTTGTTCCTTTCCCGAAATCTATAACAAGACATCCGAGTTTTTTCTCCTCTTCTGTGAGTACAGATTCTGAAACAGCCCAGGAATGTGGATATACTGCTTCTACTTCTGCTCCAGCATTTTTTATACAATTGATTATATCTTTCAATGGATTTTTTTCTGATAATAGAACATGGAGTTTACCCTCAATTTTATTACCATGCAGGCCAACAGGATCTTTCTGTGTGGTATTTGCACCATCTATTTTATATTGCTGTGGAAGTATATGGAGAATTTCCTGGTCTGAATCAACCTGTGATAAAGCAATTTTCTTAATTTCCCTCTTTAAATTTTGAAGGTCTGTATTTTCTATTGCTCTACCCTTTGGTTCAATATCAATTTCCTTTGAATATACTCTACCTTTTATAAATCCTCCACCTATACCGAGAATAACCCTTTCTATCCTTTCACCTGTTTGACTTTTTAAAGAACCAAATACTTCATAAACATAATTTGTCACTCCTTCCATATCAATAATTCTTCCCTTCTTTATCACTTCTTCTGTTGGATATATTGTCTCTTCTCCAATTATTTCAATTCCAGTTTCTCTTCTTATCCCTGTAATTCCAAATATTTTACTACTGCCAAGGTCCAGAGCTGTTATAATCTCCTCATTCATTTTTCTTCTTTACATATGGATTTTTAAATCTCAAGTCTATATATTCCCATTTGAAATCTCTTTTTTTGCATTCTCCAATTACAATTTTCAAATTTTCAAATTCTTTTTTTAAATCTGAAGGGTATAGATAGACTTTT
>QNCF01000005.1 GCA_003644395.1 Candidatus Omnitrophota bacterium | reverse complement strand
GTCAAACTACCCTTTGCCTTCCATTCCCTCAGAACAGCAATTGTCCCGGCAGGTGCTGTAGCAGAAGATAGAGAAGAAAGAAGGATAGAAAGGGGAAGATTTTTTGAAATAAGATAAATGAAGAAAAAAACACAGAGAGATGTCACAATTACCTCTACAATCAGGACTATTACCATTTTTTTTCCCATCTCTTTAAGGAAGTCAAAAGAAAAACTAATTCCAATTGTATAGCCAACAAGAGATAGTGTGAAACTGCTTATAATCTCACCAAAACCTTTTGGGATATTTAATTTAAAAACAGGGCCAAGAATAAATCCAACTATGAGATAACCAAGAATCCCGGTAAGTCCTAACTTTATAAATCCTCTCCCAACCAGATACCCTGCTGTTCCAAGTAATCCAATAATGAAAAGAACTTTGATTTCCATCTTAAGAGAAACAGTGTGAGAATTTTATTATTAAAAAAATCCTTTCTTTTCCAGAATACCAAAAATGATATCAAGAAGGCTCAATATTCCAACAAGATTCCCTTCATCATCCACAACAGGGAGCCTGTTCAGATTCTGTTTTTTCATTCTCTCATAAGCAACAGAGACCTCCTCATTTTCATTAACAACTGCAGGATTTGTTTTCATAATATCAGCAGCAATGCATAAATTGAGAATTTCAGGGGATATTTCAAGACTCAAATCAATTGTAAAAATCTCCCTGAATTCTTTTGGTACACTTGTAAGCCTTGAAATGAATTCTTCAATGTGTTTTGGATGTGGTTTGAAAATATGGAAAATATCTTCCCACTCTATTATACCAACAAGTTTCTTTTTATCCACAACAGGCAGTGTATGGTATTTGAATTTATCAAAAACTTTAAGAATCTCCCTTAAAGTTGTTGAGACTTCAACATACACAACTTCCTTTTTCATGAATTCTTTTACCAAATACATTTCTCTAATCCTGAACAACAAACTGACTTAAATATTTAAAAGAAAGAATCAAACCTGTATCTTCAAGTTTCCTGCTCTCTGTATCTCTGTAAACAGAATCATGCCATCCTTCTATATTTAAATCCCCATCATATCCACTTCTCAGCAACTCTTTAATACAAAGATTCCAGTCAGTATCTCCAAAACCAGGGAAGCAATGTTCAATTACTCCAGGATACCATATTCCATAGGTAGAAAGCAAATCCCTGTTTACATGTGCATCCTTTGCATGGACATGGAAGACTTTCTTCCCGAATTTTCTGAGATTTGCAACAGGGTCTATAAACATACATATTAAATGGCTTGGGTCCCATTCAAGACCGATAAATTCTGAATCAATCTCATTGAAAGCTATTTCCCACATATAAGGAGTACACATCATATTTATACCTCCGGATGGAGTGTGGAATTTGCCCATTGGACAGTTTTCAAAAGCTATCTTAACCCCATGGTCTTCTGCAAATTTAACATGTTCTCCCCATATCTCCTTAAATTTCGGAATGCTTTCCTCAAGTGGCCTACCCACAATTCTTCCTGCAAAACCTGCAACAACTTTAACATTTATCCTTTCAGCCAGAAGTATCACATTCCTCACAAGTTTTTTATATTCCTCTTCTTTCTGTGGATCAAAATGGTTCACATAAAAACCACCTATACAGGAAATTCTTATTCCATTTTCCTCATACACACTCTTCATCTCCTCTGCTTTTGTCTCCCATCCATCTTTACCAGGAAAGAAATCTTCTTTACCGGTAACTTTCAATTCACAGCTTTTAAATCCGACTTTTTTTGCAAATCCAATTCTCTCTTTACTGTATTCCATTAAAAATCCTATACGCATTTTCTCCCCCCTCCTTTTAATGGTAATATAATAAAGTAAAAGGAAAGTCAATTCAAATGGAATGGAAAGAATTCACTCTTGATAACGGGATTGGAGTAATATACAAGAATTTGAAAGAATTTTATTCTGTATGTGTTGGAGTATGGGTGAGGATTGGAAGCAGATTTGAAGATGAAAAAATTTCTGGAATATCACATTTTATAGAGCATCTACTTTTTAAAGGGACAAAGAAAAGGACATACAGAGAGATAAAGGAATCTGTTGAAGGAGTTGGTGGAAGTTTCAATGGTTTTACATCTGAAGAAGTTACATGTTACTGGATAAAAATACTTAAAGATTATTTTGAAATTCCCTTTGATGTTCTCTCCGATATGGTCCAGAATCCTCTTTTTAAAGAAAATGATATTGAAAGAGAAAGAATGGTGATAATTGAAGAGATAAATATGTACAGGGATTTACCTTCAAGATATGTCCATGAACTTTTTGACGAAATTGTCTTCCACGGACACCCTCTTGGAAGGCCGATTTCAGGAAGAATTGAAAGTGTAAAAAATATAAAAAGGGAAGACCTTTTAGATTTTCTCCAAAAAAATTATACTGCGGAGAATATTGTTTTAAGTATATGTGGAAATTTTGAGGAGGATGATTTAAAAAGGTATTCGGAAAAATATTTTGGAAGTATCAGGAAAAGCGGAAAGGAAAACGAATTTATTGAATTTAAAAACAGGTCTGAAAAAAGGTTAAAAGTTTTATATAAAGAGACAGAACAGTGCCATTTCTGTCTTGGAGGATTGACATTTTCAAGATTTGATAAAAGAAAGTATGCCCTCCAGGTTCTCAATATAATTCTTGGTGGAAATATGAGCAGCAGACTTTTCAATGAAGTGAGAGAAAAAAGAGGACTTGCTTATGATATTAAAAGTTATGTGAAATTTTATCAGGATACAGGAAACTTTGTAATATCTGCAGGTGTTGCTCCATCAAAAATAACTGAGGCTCTTAAAGTTATAAAGAATGAATTGATAAAAATAAGGGAAAAGGGAGTGAAGAAGAAAGAGATTGAAATGGCGAAAAAATTCCTTATCTCACAATTTTTAATGGTATTTGAGGACAATCTTGAATATATGATGTATCTTGGAGAGGAGAAATTGCTGAAGAAAAAACCTTCATCTATCAAGGAGACTGTTGAATCGATCAAAAAAGTTAATAAGGATGATGTTGAAAATGTTGCAAGGGATATTCTCAATAACGAAAACCTGTATATATGTCTGATTGGACCTGTTAAAAAGGAAGAAGATATTGAAGAAATTTTGGAAATTTCTTAAAAATGTTATAATATTTGGCTATGGATTTAAAATCAACACCTTTACTTGAGGAGCATAAAAAGTTAAAAGCAAAGATTGGTGAATTCGCTGGATGGTTGATGCCAATCCAGTACAGTGGAATTATAGATGAATATTACTGGACAAGAAAGAATTGCTCTGTTTTTGATACATGTCATATGGGAGAATTCATCGTCCATGGAGATTTAAAAGAATCAAATCTTGATAGGGTTGTAACCCATGATTTAGAAAATATGGAAATAAACAGATGCAGTTATGGTTTTATCCTCAATGAAAAAGGTGGAATAATTGATGACCTTCTTATATACAAATTGCAAAAAGATAAATGGATGCTTGTTGTGAATGCTGGAACATGTGAAAAAGATGAGAAACATCTGAGAAAATATATCAATGGGCTTGAAAATATCTCAGAAAATACTGCAAAATTTGACTTACAGGGTCCTCTTTCACGCGAAGTTTTAAAGGATATTCTGAAAGATGAGAGTGATAAACTTGAAAAACTTAAATATTACCATTTTGACTACTTTTCTCTATTTGGAGAAAATGTTATTATAAGCAGAACAGGTTATACCGGAGAACTGGGATATGAATTGTATCTGAGTAAAAAAAATGTGGAAAAATTATGGAAATTGCTTTTATCTGATGAAAGGGTAAAACCTGCAGGTCTTGGAGCAAGGGATATATTGAGACTGGAGATGGGATATCCACTTTATGGAAACGATATAAATGAAGATACAACTCCTCTTGAAGCAGGATTTGAAAAATTTGTAAATTTAAAAAAGGATTTTATCGGTAAATCTGCCCTTTTAAAGCAGAAAAAAGAAGGGATAAAAAAGATGCTGGTATGCCTTAAATCAAATTCTCGCCGTGCTCCAAGGCATAATTATAAAATATATCTGGATGGGAAAGAAATCGGTTATGTAACAAGCGGAACATTTTCTCCAATTTTATCCTGTGGAATAGGGATGGGATATATAGAAAAGGATTATTTTGAAATTGGGAAAAAAGTATTGATTAAGGATGGAAAAATAGAAATAGAAGCAGTAATTGTGGAAAAACCATTTTATAAAGAAGGTTCATTGATGAAATAAGGAGGGGAAATGGAGATTCCAGAAGGATTACTTTATACAAAGGAGCATGAATGGATAAAAATAGAAGGGAATCTTGGGACAATAGGTATAACTGATTATGCACAGAATGCTCTTGGAGACATAACTTTTGTGGAACTTCCAAAAGTAGGAGATGAGGTTAAACAGTTTAAGCCATTTGCTTCAGTGGAATCGGTTAAGGCTGCTTCAGATATATATGCACCTATGTCGGGGAAAGTTGTAAAATTAAATGAGAAACTTTCAACTTCACCAGAACTTATCAATAATTCTCCATATGGAGATGGATGGATTGCAGTAATTGAAATTTCTGATGAGAAAGAGAAAGAAAATCTTATGACAGCTGAAGAATATAAAAAATATGTGGAGGAGTTATCAGAATGAGCTATATTCCTCATACTGAAGAAGAAATAAAAAAGATGCTTGAAACAATCGGGGTTTCATCAATAGAGGAGCTTTTTGCCGATATAAAGGAAGATTTAAGACCCAAATCATTCAACCTCCCTGAAGGGAAATCTGAATTTGAAGTAAAGGAACACATGGAAAAACTCTCCTCAAAAAATAACTCCAATTTGATAAACTTTATTGGAGGTGGTTTTTATGACCATTATATCCCCGCAGTTGTTGATGCAATTGTATCAAGGAGTGAATTTTATACCCCTTATACACCTTACCAGCCAGAATGTTCACAGGGAGTTTTGCAGACAATATATGAATACCAGACAGCCATCTGCAACTTAACAGATATGGAAGTCTCAAATGCATCTCTTTATGATGGTGGTAGCGCTCTATTTGAAGGTATGATGATGGCATGGAGAATCACAGGAAGGAATAAATTCATCATTGATGGCAGTTTAAATCCAATTTATCAGAAAATGCTTTCCACCTATACAAAAAATCTCCCATTTGAAATTATCAGAATACCTCCACATGTAAACGAGATTGAAAGGGATTTAATTTATAAAAATCTTGATGATAAAACTGCATGTATAATCCTGCAGAATCCCAATTTCTTTGGAACTGTTGAAGACTATACAGATATTGTTGAAAAAGCACACAGTTTTGGAGCACTTGCTGTAATCTCTGTATATCCTGTTTCCCTTGGATTGATAAAAACACCTGGAGAGATGGGAGCAGATATTGTAACTGGAGAGGGACAGAGCCTTGGAATCCCGCTTTCTTTTGGTGGCCCTTATTTTGGATTTCTGTGTTCAAAAAAGGAATTTGTGAGAAAAATGCCAGGACGTATCGTTGGAGCCACAGTTGATAAAGATGGAAATAGAAGATTTGTTCTAACTCTGCAGACAAGAGAACAGCATATAAGGAGACAGAAGGCAACATCAAATATATGTACAAATGCTGCTCTCTGTGCTTTAAGGGCACTTATTTTCCTTTCTATTCTTGGTAAAGATGGATTTGTGGAATTTGCAAAACTTAATTACAACAAAAGTGAGTTTACAAAAAATGTTTTAAAGGAGATTCCAGGTGTAGAGATTTTAAATACACAAACTTTCAATGAGTTCACAATCCGTATTCCAAAAGATGGAAGAGAAGTTGTCAAAAAAATGGTTGATAAAGGTTTTCTTGCAGGTATCCCTCTTGGAAATTTCTTTAAAGGGATGGAAAATTGCATTTTGATTACAGTAACTGAGAAAAGGAAAAAAGAGGAAATTTTGAAATTTGCTCAGGAGTTAAAAAATGAAATTAATATTTGAAAAAAGTGTAAAGGGAAGAAAAGGGATAAAACTTCCAGAATGTGATGTTCCTGAGGCTGAAAACTTACCAGAAAATTTAAAAAGAAAAGAAAAACCAATTTTACCAGAAGTCTCGGAACTTGATGTTGTGAGACATTTCACTTCCCTTTCACACTTAAACTTCTCTGTTGATACAAACTTTTATCCCCTCGGTTCCTGCACAATGAAATATAATCCCAAATTTACTGAACAGATTGCCAATCTCCCAGGGTTTTCAAGACTACATCCATTTGCTCCTTTCATTTCAGAAGAGATAGTCCAGGGAGCACTCCAGGTTATATATGAGACTGAAAGACTTTTATGTGAAATCACAGGTATGGATGAGTTTACCTTAGAACCACTTGCTGGAGCACATGGAGAACTTACCGGATTGCTTTTAATAACAGCTTACCACAAATACCATGGGAAAAAGAAAAAGTATGTTATTGTCCCTGATTCATCACATGGAACAAACCCTGCTTCAGCAGCTATATGTGGTTATGAAGTGGTTGTTATTCCTTCAGATAAAGATGGATGTATGGATTTAAAGGAATATAAAGAAAAACTCAATGAAGAAGTAGCAGCAGTAATGCTCACATGTCCAAATACACTTGGTCTTTTCAATCCACATATTAAAGAAATTGCAGATTTGGCACACAAAGCAGGTGCACTTATGTATTATGATGGAGCAAACTTAAATGCCATTATGGGGAAGATGAGACCAGGGGATGTGGGTTTTGATGTGGTCCATCTAAATCTCCATAAAACATTTTCCACTCCACATGGTGGTGGAGGGCCAGGAGCAGGTCCTGTGGGTGTGAAAAAAGAACTTGCAGATTTCTTACCATGCCCGAGAGTTATAAAAAAGGAAGATAAATACATTCTAAAAGAAGATATTCCAAATTCAATCGGTTCCATTGCTCCTTTCTATGGAAACTTTGGTGTTATTTTAAAGGCATATGCTTATATACTTTTACTCGGTAAATCAGGCCTTATTTCTGTAAGTGAACATGCTGTATTAAATGCAAATTATATCAGAACCAGACTTAAAGAATATTACCATCTACCATATGATAGAATATGCATGCATGAATGTGTATTTTCTGCTGAAAAACAGGCAAAAAAGGGAGTCCATGCTATTGATATTGCAAAATATTTGATAGATAAAGGATTCCACCCACCAACAATATACTTCCCACTTATTGTAAAAGAAGCATTGATGATTGAACCAACAGAAACAGAATCAAAGCAGACACTTGATAAATTCATTGAGACTATGATTGAAATTGCAAAACTGGCAGAGGAAAATCCTGAAGTGATAAAAAATTCTCCAAAGGAATTCCCTGTAAAAAGAGTTGATGAGGTAAGAGCAGCAAGAAACCTTGATTTGAGATGGAAAGAAAACCAGAATGGCTGAACAAAAAAATAGATTTGAAAACATGCAATACTTTAAGAAGACTTTTAAGAGATTTAAAACTCCATACAATATGCGAGGAAGCATTCTGCCCAAACATTTCTGAATGTTTCTCAAAAGGGACAGCAACTTTTTTAATCCTCGGTAACATCTGCACAAGAAATTGTGCTTTTTGTGGAGTCAGAAAAGGGAAACCATCAGGTGTTGATGAGGAGGAACCTGAAAGAGTTGCAGAGGCTGTTAAACGCCTTAATTTAAGATATGCTGTAATTACAAGTGTAACAAGAGATGACCTTGATGATGGAGGAGCAGAACAATTTGTCAGAACTATTTTAAAAATAAGGGAAAAGTCAGAAAAAACAAAGATTGAAGTTCTTATCCCTGATTTTGGAGGGAATGAAAAATCAGTTGAAAAAATAGTGGAGGCAAAACCTGATGTTATAGGACATAATATTGAGACTGTCCCCAGATTATATCCTGTAATCAGACCAAAAGCAAACTATTCTGTTTCATTAAACATTTTAAAGATGGTGAAGAAAATGGACAGTTCAATTTATACAAAATCAGGATTAATACTCGGTTTTGGCGAGAAAGAGGAAGAAGTAATTGATGTTTTAAAATCTTTAAGGGAAGTAAATTGTGATTTTTTAAGCCTTGGACAGTATTTACCTCCACGTATAAACTCCTATCCTGTGAAAGAATATATACATCCTGATAAATTTGATTATTATAAAAATATTGCATTATCATCCGGATTCCTCCATGTGGAAAGTGGCCCATATGTTCGCAGTTCTTATTTGGCAGAACAGTACTTGAAATAATCACCAACCTTGACATCAATCTCTCACCAACATAAAATAATAATCAAATGAAAAAAGAATTAATCAATCTTCTTGAATACTGGGAAAAGGAAAGGGGTATAGAGAGAAAGATATTGCTTGATTCCCTTGAGAAGGGGCTTCTTTCTGTCTACAGAAAGAAAGCAGGTCTTCCTGAAGATGTAAAAATTAAGATAAACCCTGAAACAGGAGATATTCTTTTTCTCAATGAAAAAGGAGAAAAAATACCCTCCCCTTCTTTCCCATGGGAAAGAATTGCTGCACAGACTGCAAAACAGATATTGACTCAGAAATTAAGAGAGGCTGAAAAAAAATCAATCTATCAGGAATTCAAGGGGATGGAAGGTGAGGTAATAAGTGGAAGAGTGGAAAGATTTGAAAATGAACACACCATAATATCATTTGGAACAGCAGAAGCACTTCTTCCAAAACACCATCGCCTTCCACTTGATAGATTCAAAGTTGGTGACCCTGTGAAAGTTTATATTCTTGAGGTGAGAAAACCAAACCAGGGGAATTATCAAATAATAGTCTCAAGAACACATGCCAATTTTGTTAAAAAACTTCTGATGAATGAGATACCTGAATTAAAAGAGGGGATTGTTGAAATAAAAGCACTTGCAAGATTCCCTGGAGACCTTACAAAAGTTGCTGTTTATTCAAAAAATGAAAAGATAGACCCTGTCGGAACATGTATAGGTGATAAAGCAACAAGGATAAGGAATATTGTGAAAGAATTGCATGGAGAAAAAATAGAAATTATCCCATGGGACCCTGATATTAAAAAATTTATCCTGAATTCATTGAGTCCTGCCAAAGGTGAAAAGATAATGCTTGATGAGAAGAAAAAAGAAGCGGTAGTCCTTGTCAGTGATGACCAGTTGTATCTTGCCATAGGAAAGAGAGGACAGAATGTGAGGCTTGCCTCAAAACTTACTGGATGGAATATAAAAGTTTACAGATTTTCAGAATACTCCACAGAAGAAAAACCGGCAATATGTGTAATTGAAGGGATAGATGAGGAAAAAGGGAAAAAGTTGAGCCAGGCAGGATACAGTTCAATAAAATCTCTCGCAGAGGCAAAAATTGAAGAACTTGTTAAAATTCTTGGAATTGATGAAAACGAAGCAAAGGAAATTAAAGAAAAAGCAGAGAAAAAACTGGAAGAATTACTTAAAAGCGAAAAATGAGAATTTATGAACTTGCAAAAAAATACGGTGTTGATAGCAAAAAACTTCTGGAAATATGTGAGAAAGTTGGGATAAAGGATAAAAACTCATTAAGTGGTTTGAAAGAAGAAGAGGCTTTAAAAATTGAAAATTATATTAAAGAGTCAAAAGAAAAGGGAAATCTGCAGAAAAGGGCACCTGTTGTTACAATAATGGGACATGTAGACCATGGAAAGACAACAATATTGGATGCGATAAGAAAAAGCAGAATAACTGCTAAAGAATACGGTCAGATCACACAGAAAATAGGAGCATATAAGGTTACCCTCCCTCAGGGCTCAATAGTCTTCATAGATACTCCTGGACACGAAGCATTTACTGCAATGAGAGCAAGAGGAGCAAAGGTTACAGATATTGTGGTTCTGGTAGTTGCAGCAGATGAAGGAGTAAAACCACAAACACTGGAAGCAATAGACCATGCAAAATCTGCAAATGTTCCAATAATAGTTGCTATAAATAAAATTGATAAGCCAAATATAAACCCTGAGAAAATTAAAAAAGACCTTTCAGAATACGGATTGGTTCCTGAAGAATGGGGGGGTGATACAATATATGTAAATGTTTCAGGTCTTACAGGACAGGGACTTGATGAACTTCTTGAGATGATTCTATTGCTTGGAGAAATGATGGAACTCAAAGCAGACCCAAATAAACCAGCAAAGGGAACAATTATAGAATCACAGCTCCACAAATCAAAAGGCCCTCTCCTTACCGTCCTTGTCCAGGAAGGAACATTACACCTCGGAGATATATTTGTGGCTGGAGAGACCTGGGGAAAGGTTAGAGCCATGGTTGATGACTGGGGTAAAAGGATTGAAAAGGCAGAACCTTCCACACCTGTTGAGATACTTGGAAGTAATGAAGTTGTTCCTCCAGGAACAAAATTTGAAGTTGTAAGTTCTGAAAAAGAAGCAAAAGAAATATGTGAAAGGATAAAAGAAGAAAAGAAAAAGGCTGTAAGTACAGTTAAAAAACTTACTCTTGAGGACCTTTACAGAGAATTGAAAAAAGGCGAAATAAAAGAACTGAAGATTGTTCTGAAAACCGATTATATAGGTTCAATTGAGGCGATAAGAAATGCAATAGAAAAGATACCAACTGAAGAAGTAAAGATATCCTTCATCCATTCAGCAACAGGGCCTATTACTGAATCAGATATCCTTCTTGCTTCAGCATCAAATGGAATAGTAATAGGATTCAATGTTCCTCTCGCTCCAAAGGCTGAAGAAGTTGCAAAAAGAGAAGGTGTTGAGGTTAAAATTTACAGGGTAATTTATGAACTTGTGGATGAAATAAAGAGAGCAATTGAAGGAATGCTTGAACCTGAGGAGAAAGAAAACATTCTTGGACAGGCTGTTGTGAAAAAAGTATTTAAATTTTCAAAAAAACTGGTTGTTGCAGGTTGCTTAGTTGTGGATGGTAAAGTTGTGAGAGATTCAAATGTGAGGATTATAAGGGATGGAAAGGTTATATTTGAAGGAATATTGACAAGTTTAAAGAGATTTAAAGACCCTGTTAAAGAAGTCTCTTCAAATACTGAATGTGGAATAGCAATAGAAAATTTTACAGATTTTAAAGAAGGGGATATAATTCAATCGTATACAATTGTTAAAGTTCCGAGAAAATTGAAATAGAATGGAAGACTGTATCTTCTGTAAAATTGCAAAAGGTTCTGTATCTGCAAAGGTAGTTTATGAGGACGATGAATTCATTGCCTTCCATGATATAAATCCACAGGCGCCTGTCCACATATTGATTATTCCAAAAAAACATATCCCGAGATTATGTGATACAGAGGATAAAGAATTGCTTGGAAAAATGTTAATTCTGGCAAATAAAATTGCAGAGAAAATGGGAATACTGGAAGATGGATACCGTGTAGTTATAAATACAAACAGAAATGCTGGACAGACTATAGACCATTTACATCTCCATCTTCTTGGCGGAAGGATAATGAACTGGCCTCCAGGATAATGGATTTTGCTCTTTTCTATTATTTAAAATTTGAATGGGGAGAGAGATAAATATTGGAAATATAAAGATAGGTGGAAATAACGGATTCTTTTTAATTGCAGGCCCTTGTGTAATAGAGAATGAAGAAATCACATTTGAAATTGCAAAGGAATTGAAAAAAATAACATCTGAAGAGAAAATCCCCTTCATCTTTAAAGCATCTTTTGATAAAGCAAACAGAACTTCCATACATTCTTTCAGAGGGCCTGGACTTAAGGAAGGGCTCAGGATATTAAAGGAAATAAAGGAGAGTCTCAATATTCCAGTAACGACTGATGTTCACTGTGTATACCAGATTGATAAAGTGAGTGAAGTTGTTGATATCATACAGATACCTGCATTTCTTTCAAGACAGACAGACCTTCTCATTTCTGCTGGAAAGACCGGTAAACCTGTAAATGTTAAGAAAGGGCAGTTTCTTGCTCCATGGGATGTTAAAAATGTTATTGAGAAGATTGAATCAACAGGAAACAGAAATATCCTTCTGACTGAAAGAGGAACATGTTTTGGATATAACAGACTTGTGGTTGATTTTTGCTCTCTTCCAATTATGAGAAGTTTTGGATACCCTGTAATTTTTGATGCAACACACAGTGTTCAGCAACCAGGAGCAAAAGGAGATTCATCAGGAGGAAACAGAGAATTTGTTCCATACCTTGCAAAAGCAGCAGTTGCTGCTGGTGTTGATGGTATATTTATGGAAGTCCACCCAGAACCTGAAAAAGCACTATCAGATGGGCCAAATATGTTAGAACTTGAAAGATTAAAACCTCTGCTGAAAACATTAAAAAGAATAGAAGAAGCAGTGAAAGATGGAGAAAGAAAAGATACTTGAACAGGCAAAAAGGATAATAGAGACAGAATATGAGAATCTTAAGAAAATCAGGGAAAATCTGGATTATAATTTTGTATCTGCAGTTGAACTTATTTTGAATTGCAAGGGGAAAGTGGTAGTAACTGGAATAGGTAAAAGTGGAATTATAGGGAGAAAAATTTCTGCCACACTTGCAAGTATCGGGATACCTTCAACATTTTTACATCCAGGAGAGGCATTACATGGAGACCTGGGGATTGTTACAGAAAACGATGTTGTAATTGCTATTTCAAACAGTGGTGAAACAGAAGAAATTTTAAGAATTATACCTTCAATAAAAAAAATTGGTGCCAGTATAATTTCTATAACATCATCAAAAAATTCAACCTTAGCATACAGAAGCGATGTTACAATTTCAACGGGGGAAATTGTGGAGGCAGATATTTTTGGAATTATTCCATCTTCAAGCACAACATGCCAGCTTGTAATTGGAGATGCATTAGCATTAACTCTTCTTTCTCTTAAAGGTGTACAGAAAAAAGATTTTGCATTTTACCATCCAGGAGGAAGTCTGGGAAGAAGATTGATGTTAAAAGTGGCAGATGTTATGCAGACAGGGGAAAGGATACCATGTGTGAGTGATAATGCCACTTTAATAGATGTTGTAAAAGAGATAAACAGTAAAAACCTTGGATTCACTCTTGTAGTTGATAAAGAAGGTAAATTGAAAGGGATTATAACTGATGGTGATTTAAGAAGATTGCTTGCAAAAAAACCTGATATTACAAAAGCATCAATTTACGATTGTATGACTCCAAATCCAAAAACTGTGGAAGAAGATAAACTTGCAGTCCATGCTCTCCAAATAATGGAAAGCCTTGAAATTACATGTCTTGTAGTTGTTGATGAAGAAAAAAGACCAAAGGGAATAGTACATTTGCACGACCTTCTTGGAAAAAAGGAATTCAAAGTTGAATTTTAGAGAAAAGATAAAAAATATAAAAGCACTTGGAATGGATATAGACGGTGTTCTGACAAACGGGAAAATTTACATTTACAGGAATGATGAAGTCAGAACATTCAATGCTAAAGATGGTTTCAGTATAAGACTCCTTAAACTTTCCGGTATAAAAACTTTAATTATTACAGGCAAATCCTCAATCTCAATCAAAAGAAGGTGTATCCAGCTTGGGATTGATTACCTTTATGAAAATATGAGGAATAAATTGACTGCAATGGAAAATTTCCTTAAAAATGAAAATCTTTCATGGGATGAAGTTGGTTTTATTGGGGATGATATACCTGATATACCTGTTATGGAGAAGGTTGGTTTTTCAGCTGCACCATCAGATGCGTCTGAAGAAGTAAAAAGAATATGTGA
This sequence comes from Candidatus Omnitrophota bacterium, assembly GCA_003644395.1. GTDB lineage: Bacteria > Ratteibacteria > UBA8468 > B48-G9 > JAFGKM01 > B48-G9. The sequence goes on along the minus strand of QNCF01000005.1, from coordinate 9,166 downwards.
TTTTGTATCAAAAAGGAAAGGAGGAGAAGGAGCGGTAAGGGAAATTATTGAATTAATTTTGAAAGGACAGGAAAAATGGGAAAAAACTTTAAAGTTATTCTTTCAAAATCCTGCATCATTATTTTAACAATATTATTCATAACAGGATGCTATAAGAAAGAAGAAAATATAGAAGAAAGTGGGGAGAAAATCTCATCTTTTTCAATCCAGAGTCTTGGTGAAAAGGTTAAATTCAGTCTTGTTGGAGAATCAGCTGAAGTAAAGGAGAAAAAAGGTGAAATTAAAAAACCGGAAATTTCCCTTGAGTTTGAAAACCAGATAATTGAAATAAAAACAGGGCCTGAAGGGAAGGCAGAGATAAAAATATCTTCAGAAAATCAAAAAGTGGAAAAGGCAGTCCTTACAGGGAATATAAAGATTACTCAGAAAAATATAAAGACAAAGGAGATTACACTGGAAGCTTACTGCAAAAAACTCACTTATATAGAAAAGGATGGAGTCCTCATTATGGAGGGGAAACCTGTTTTGAAAAGAGGGAAAAGCAAATTCTGTGGAGAAAAGATATTTTACTACTGGAAAGGGAATAAACTTGAAATAAAAGGGGAGGTAAATGTCCTTATCTATCCTGAAAAATCTTCTGGTGATTGAACTTTCTCTGATACTGCTTGGGTATGGAGAAGAGATAAGGGTATGCATATGGAAAGGGAAAAATCCTGAAGGAATAGTGGGAAAATACAAAAAAATTTTGGGAAATACCGTTTATTTAAAGAAGAAAAACAACACTTATTTTCTCATCTCCAAAATTGATATTGAGAAATATGTCTGTGGAGTTGTTGGAAAAGAAATGAGCCCTGACTGGCCTTTTGAAGCATTAAAAGCACAATCTGTCTGCTCAAGGACTATTGCATATCTTAAAAAGATAGAAAACTCAGAAAACTTTTATGATGTTGAAAATTCAATCTACCATCAGGTATATGGTAAATGTGATAATAAAAGAGTGTGGAAGGCAGTATCTGAGACAAAAGGGGAAGTACTCCTTTATAAGGGGAAAATTGTTCCTGTATTTTACCATGCCTGCTGTGGAGGTAAAACAACATCCTACTTATCTGTATGGGGGAATTTTGATTTCCCATGGCTTAAACCTGTGGAAGACCCTTTCTGTAAGGATTCTCCCTATATAAAATGGAAAAGGGTATTTTCAAAGAGGAAAATTTCAGAGATTCTGGGAAAAGATATTAAAAAGATGGAAATATTAAAAAGGGATTCTTCAGGTAGAGCACAGACCTTGAAATTTATATTAAAAAATGGAGAAACTTTAACAATATCTTCCCAGGATTTCAGAATGAAATTATACTCATCAACAAACAGAATATTATTTTCAAACACAGATATCCTTCCAAGCACATTTTTCTGGACAAAAGATAATGGAGAAGAAATAATATTTTATGGGAAGGGATATGGACATGGAGTTGGGATGTGTCAGTGGGGAGCAAGGAAAATGGCTGAAAAAGGATACGATTACAGAAAAATTCTTAAACATTTTTTCCCATTGTTAAAAATAGGAAAAATTTCAAAAAAGGAGGTCTATGGAGATTATAGTGAATTCTGTGCATGTAAAAATAGATAAAAAATTTGAAGAATATATAAAAAAGAAAATTGAAAAATTAAAGAAATTCATTTTTGATGAAGGGGAGGCAAAATTTATATTGAAAAAAGAAGGGGATCAATATATAAGCGAGCTTTCCCTTCACACAAAATATTTTGATGTATTTGTAAAAGAGAATTCTGAAAATCTAAACGAAAGCGTAGAAATTCTTTTCAATAAAGCAAAGAAAAAGTTAAGAAGGTTGCATGAAAAAGTAACAAAACATTGACAAATTAATAAAACAGATTCAAAATATAAATTATTCTCAAAAAGGAGAGAGAAATGAAAATCACAGATTTTTTAAGTGAAAAAGATATTATTATTGGGTTGAAAAATGTTGAGAAAGAAAAAGTTCTGGAAGAGCTTTTAACACTCCTTGAGAAAAATAAAAAAATAAAAAATAAAGGCGAAATTCTAAAAGCACTCCTTGAAAGAGAAAAACTTGGCTCTACAGGGATAGGACAGGGAATAGCAGTCCCTCATGTTAAAACTAATGAAGTAAATACACTTGTTGGAGCTCTTGGAATATCCCATAAAGGTGTGGAATTTAATTCTCTTGATGGTGAACCTGTCTATATAATATTTCTACTTCTCGCCCCCACAAAAGCCACTGGAATCCATCTCAAAGCACTTGCAAAGATAGCAAGACTTTTAAAAGATAGAGTTTTCAGAAATAGTCTGAGAAATGCAAAAACTGCTTCAGAAGCTTTCAGGATAATTAAAGAAGATGAAGAGAGATTGAACAAACTCACTTGAGAAAATGAAAGTCTTTAAAGGTATAGGTGTTTCTCCAGGTATCAGTTTTGGAAAAGTGACAATATTAAGAGATATACCGTTCGTTATCCCTGAATACAGGATAAAAAAAGAAGATGTAGAAGGAGAAATTGAAAGATTTAAAAAGGCTATTAAAGAGACAGAGAAGGAATTGAAGGAAGTTAAGAAAAAAGTAAGAGAAAAACTTGGTAAAAAATATTCTGATATTTTCTCTGTCCATATTGAATTCCTTAAAGATAAACTCCTTACTGAAAAAACAATAAATTTAATCAGGGAAGAGAGAATAAATTGTGAAAGTGCTTTAAAGAGGGCTCTCTGGGAATTCCTCCTTTTTTTTAAAAAGAATCCAACAAAGGTTTTAAAAGACAGAAGTAAAGATTTTGTGGATATAGTGAATAAAATTTTCAAAAATCTTGGGAAGGGAAAGGAAAAAACTGCTGATTTTAAAGAAGAAATTATTATTGCAGAAGACCTCTCCCCTTCTCAAACTGCATCTTTTACAAAAGACACTGTTTTTGGTTTTATTACTGAAAAAGGAAGTGCCACATCACATACAGCCATTATGGCAAGAGCACTGGAAATACCAGCAGTTGTTGGAGTAAGCAACATAATTGAAAATGTAAAGGAAGGAGATAAAGTTCTTATTGATGGAGACGAAGGGATTGTAATAGTGAATCCAACCCCTTCAGTGATAAATAAATACAAGGAGAAAAGAGAAAGAATTCTCAGGTATAAAAAACAATTCTATATTTTGAAAAAACTCCCAACAAAGACAAAAGATGGAAAAGAAATAAAACTGCATGCAAACATAGAATTGCCACAGGAAGCAATAACTGCTGAAAAATATGGAGCAGAAGGGATAGGACTTTACAGAACTGAATATCTTTATTTAAACAGAAATGATTTGCCTTCAGAGGAGGAACAGTTTCAGGCATATAAGAAAGTTGCTGAGATAATGGGTGGAAAATGTGTTATAATAAGAACACTGGATATAGGTGGAGATAAATTTGCATCCACTTTTAACTATCCTACTGAATTAAATCCATTTTTGGGATGGAGAGCAATAAGATTCTGCCTGGAAAGAAAAGATATTTTCGAAACACAACTTAAAGCAATAATGAGGGCCAGTATATATGGAGATTTGAAGATTATGATACCGATGATTTCAACAGTTGAAGAAGTTATAGAGACAAAAAAATTGCTGAAAAAAGTTAAAGAAAAATTGAAGAAGGAAAAGAAAGAATTTAAAGAAAATATTGAACTTGGAATTATGATTGAAACACCATCAGCAGCTCTTATCTCTGATAAACTGGCAGAAGAGGTTGATTTTTTCAGCATAGGAACGAATGATTTAATCCAGTATACAATCGCTGTTGATAGAATTAATAACAAGATTGCTCATCTTTACCAGCCGTGCCATCCATCTGTTTTGAAATTGATAAAACAGGTAATAGAAAATGGACATAAGAAGGGAATATGGGTTGGATTATGTGGAGAAATGGCTTCCATCCCTGAAATTGCTTTGCTTTTAATAGGGATGGGAATTGATGAATTGAGTATGTCGCCAATTTCAATTCCTGAGGTTAAAAAAGCCATAAGAAAATTTTCTTTTAAAAAACTGAAAAAAATCTCAGAAAAAATTTTTGAATTTAGCACTCATTCAGATATAATCAATTATTTGAAAGAAAACCTAAAAATAGAATAAAAAAATGGATACGAGAATTGATAAACACGGGATGAGAGAAATTCTTTTGAATTTCCCAAAACAGTGCAGGGAAGGTTTTAATATACAGATTCCTCTGCCAGGAAAAAAGAATTTTAAAAAAATATGTATGTGTGGAATGGGAGGGTCTGCAATAGGAGGAGATATACTTAAAATCTTTGTGGAGAGAGATTCTCAAGTTGTTTTTAATATCCACCGTGATTATAACCTGCCTTCATATATTGATAAGGAATCTCTTGTAATAGCTGTCAGTTATTCAGGGAATACAGAAGAGACTGTAAGTGCTTATAAAATGGCTAAAAAAACTGGATGTAAAATATGGGTTTTAACAAGCAATGGGAAACTTTATAAATTTGCAAAAAAAGATAAAATACCTGCTGTACAGATACCATCCGGACTTCCACCAAGATGTGCTCTTGGATATCTGTTCTTCCCATGTTTTAATCTTTTAAGAAAACTGGGAATAATAAAAGAGTCTGTTACTCCTGCTATTTTTGAAAAATTTGAAAAATATGTCTTATCATTTTCAAAAAATAACAGTCTTGCTTATACACTTGCAGAAAAAATTTTAAATAGAGTTCCGATAATATATTCAGAAAATCTTTACTATCCTGCAATACTCAGATGGAAAACACAGATTGCGGAAAATAGTAAAAATTTTGCTTTCATAAATGTTATCCCTGAAATGAACCATAATGAGATAATGTCTTGGCATTTTCCAGAGTGGTTTATTGAAAAGACAATACCCATTTACATAAAGTCTTCTGATTACAACTCACGGATAAAAAAGAGATTTGAAGTTACAGAAAAAATTATTTCCAGTTTCCAGAAAGAAAAGATTATTATCAATCCAAAAGGGAAATCTCTGCTTGAAAAAATCTTTTACCTCATTATACTTGGAGACTGGGTGAGTTATTATCTTGCATTATTAAATAAAGTTGATCCAACAGAAATCAGGGAAATAGACCTTTTAAAAGAATCTTTAAAAAGGAAGGGAAAATGAAAAAGAATAGTTATTTATTTACGTCGGAGTCTGTAACTGAAGGACATCCAGATAAAATATGTGACCAACTTTCAGATGCAATACTTGATGAGGTTCTTAAAGATGATAAGAATGGAAGAGTTGCATGTGAAACTTTAACCACAAAAGGGTTGATATTTGTGGCAGGAGAAATTACAACAACAACTTATGTTGATATTCCAAATGTTGCAAAAAATCTTCTTAAAGAGATAGGATATACTGACCCTTCATATGGTTTCCATTATGAAGCAACTGCAGTTATAACATCAATACAGGAGCAGGCTCCAGAAATTGCTCAAGGTGTGAATAGAGGAGGAGCAGGAGACCAGGGAATGATGTTTGGATATGCCACAGATGAAACACCTGAATTTATGCCATTACCAATTATGATTGCCCACAAACTTGCAAAGAGGCTTGCTGAGATAAGGAAAAAGGGAATAGTTAATTATTTAAGACCAGATGGTAAATCTCAGGTTACTGTTTTATATGAGAATGGAGTGCCAAAAACAGTTGAATGTGTTGTACTGTCAGCCCAGCATGACCCCGGTATTTCTCAGAAAAAGATAAAAGATGATTTAAAGGAACTTGTAATAGATTATGTCATACCAAAGGATATCCAGAGCAAGAAAATGAAGATTTTTGTGAATCCAACAGGAAGTTTTGTAATAGGTGGGCCTCAGGCAGATACAGGTGTTACAGGGAGAAAGATTATGGTTGATACTTATGGAGGGTTTGGAAGACATGGAGGCGGTTGCTTTTCAGGAAAAGACCCGACAAAAGTTGACCGTTCTGCTGCTTATATGGCAAGGTATCTTGCGAAAAATATAGTAGCGAGTGGAATTGCAAAGAAATGTGAAATCCAGCTTGCATATGTTATAGGAGAAAAATATCCTGTTTCAATAATGGTAAATACTTACAATACAGGAATTATCCCTGAAGAAAAAATAATCAAGATTATCAAAGATAACTTTGACCTTACCCCAAAAGGATTGATTGAAAAACTTGACCTTTTAAAACCGAAATACAGAAAAACTGCATGTTATGGACATTTTGGAAGGGAGGAAGAAGGGTTTACATGGGAAAAGACAGATTCTGCTGAAATTTTCCAAAAGGAGGCATAGTTGGAATACCGTATAAAAGATATAAATCTTGCAGAAATAGGAAGGAAGAAAACAGAATGGGCATGCAGGGAGATGAAAGTCCTTGGATTATTGAGAAAGGAGGATGAAAAATCTTTAAATGGATTGAAAATAGGTTGCTGTCTTCACATAACATCTGAAACATCAAATTTTGTAATTACACTTAAAAAAGCAGGAGCAAAAGTTTTTTTATGTGCTTCAAATCCTTTAAGCACTCAGGACGATGTTGCTGCTTATCTTGTGAAGGAACATAAAATAGAGGTATTCGGGAAAAAGGGAGAAAGTGAAAAGGAATATTATGAGAATTTAAAGTATGTGATGGAAAAGAAACCGGATCTGGTGGTGGATGATGGAGGAGACCTGATCACAAATCTACATAAAAATCCTTCATTTTCGGAAAATGTAATTGGAGCAACAGAAGAGACAACAACAGGAGTTATAAGGCTTGAAAATTTATCAAAACAGAAACTCCTCCAATTTCCTGTTATTGCTGTGAATAACGCACATACAAAATACCTTTTCGATAACAGATATGGGACAGGTCAATCCACAGTTGATGGTTTCTTAAGAGCAACAAATATTCTTATAAGCGGAAAAATAGTTGTTGTATGTGGATATGGATGGTGTGGGAAAGGTGTGGCAAAAAGATTCTCAGGAATGGGGGCAAGAGTAATAGTAACTGAAGTTAACCCTGTGAGAGCCCTTGAGGCAGTGATGGATGGTTTCTGGGTTATGAAGATAAAAGAAGCAGCAAAAATTGGTGATATTTTTATCACAACTACAGGAAACAGAGATGTGATTGGAATTGATGAAATTCTTAAAATGAAAGATGGGGCAATACTTGCAAATTCAGGACATTTCAATGTTGAAATAGATGTTAAAAACCTTGAAAAAATCTGCAAGAAGAAGAATAAAATCAGGGACTTTATTGAAGAGTATTTACTTCCCAATGGAAAAAGGGTATACTTACTCGGGGAAGGAAGATTGCTGAATCTTGCATGTGCAGAAGGACACCCTTCTTCAGTGATGGATATGAGTTTTTCAAATCAATTTTTATCTCTTAAATATTTGAAGGATAAGAGACTGCCTCCTGATGTATACAATGTTCCTGAAGAGATTGACAGGAAAGTTGCAGAACTGAAATTGAAAACACTTGGAATTAAAATTGATAAACTTTCAAAAGTACAGAAAGAATACCTTTCATCCTGGAAAATTGGAACCTGATTTCTGAATGTCCAAGGTAATTGGAATCACAGGAATTTTTGGTTCAGGTAAAACTACAGTCTCTTCAATTTTGAAAAATAAAGGTTTCCCTGTCATCTCTTCAGATGAGATTGTCCATCAACTTCTTAAAAGGAAAGATATAAAAGATTCTGTTACAAAGGAATTTGGTAAAGATATACTGGATGAAAATGGTGAAATTAGCAGGAAAAGATTGGGAGAAATTGTATTTTATGATTCAAATAAGATGAAAAGGCTTGAGGAGATCATCCACCCAGAAGTTTTCAAAGAAATAAACAGAATAATACTTGACTATAAGAAAAAAAAGAGTAAAATAATATTTGTAGAAATTCCTCTACTTTTTGAAACGAAAGCAGAATCCTTCTTTGATAAAGTGATCGTGGTGTATGCTCATCCATCAGTAATTAAGAAAAGATTGCAGAGTAAATTTTCAGATGAAGAAATTGAAAGAAGATGGAGATACCAGATACCCCAGGAAGTAAAAAAGGAAAAGGCAGATTTCGTTATTGATAATTCCTATTCTTTTCAAAAAACAGAAAAACAGGTTGAAAAAATACTGGAAATTTTATGTTGTAATTAACAAAAGGGGGGCGTATGAGTGAAGAGATTAATGAACTGAATGTATCTTCTTTAAGGAAGATGACTTTAAAGAATCTGCAAAAGATTGCAAAGAGTTTGAAGATTAATGGGATAAGTGGTCTTACGAAAGAGGAATTGATTTATAAAATAATGGAGGCTCAGGCAAAGAAAAATGGACTTATTTTTGGAGAAGGAGTTCTTGAAGTATTACCTGATGGTTTTGGATTTTTAAGGTCTCCAAATTACAATTACCTTCCAGGCCCTGATGATATATACGTCTCACCATCACAGATAAAAAAATTTGGTCTGAAGACAGGAGATACAGTTTCAGGTCAGATAAGACCCCCAAAAGACAACGAAAAATACTTCGCCCTTCTTAAAGTTGAAATGGTAAATGGAGAAGACCCTGAAAAGATCCAGGAAAGAGTCCCATTTGAAGAACTGACCCCAATCCATCCAACTGAAAGGATAATACTTGAGACAACCCCTGATGAAATAACCACAAGAGTAATAGACCTTATTGCACCTATAGGGAAAGGACAGAGAGGATTGATTGTTTCTCCTCCAAGGGCAGGGAAAACTGTAATTTTACAGAAAATAGCAAATGCGATCGCTATCAATAACCCTGAAATTTACCTGATTGTTTTACTTGTTGCTGAAAGACCTGAAGAAGTAACTGAAATGAGAAGACTGGTAAAGGGAGAAGTTATAAGTGCCACATTTGATGAATCTCCTGAAAGGCATGTCCAGGTGGCTGAAATAGCACTTGAAAAGGCGAAAAGACTTGTTGAGCATAAAAAAGATGTTGTGATTCTCTTAGATAGTATAACAAGACTTGCAAGGGCAAATAATTTACTTGTTCCACACAGTGGAAAGATAATGACAGGAGGCCTTGAATCAACAGCCCTTGATAAACCAAAGAGATTCTTCGGGGCAGCAAGAAATATTGAAGAAGGAGGGAGTTTAACAATAATAGGGACTGCACTTATTGATACTGGAAGTAAAATGGATGAAGTTATATTTGAAGAATTTAAAGGAACAGG
>QNCF01000004.1 GCA_003644395.1 Candidatus Omnitrophota bacterium | reverse complement strand
TAAAAAAACAGGAAATTTACATTATCTATATCCTTGCATCCTCCCTTGTAAGTGCAGGACTTGTTCTTGGTGCTGCAAGTTTGATTCTTCAGGGAGGGGCTTTCAGTGATTTGATATGGAAGCAGTATCTTGTCCGTTCACCTTATGCGAAATTTTTTGGGATTACAGAACATATACCAAAATGGGCAGTTCCACCTGCTGACTCAATAGCTCTTGTTAAAAGGACATTCTTCCACAGAGACTGGGCTATTCCAATTTTACTCCTTATAGTCCACAATGTTCTTTTCCGTATAAATATGTTTTCTCTTGGATATACAGTTTTCAGAATCACATCAGATATAGAGAGATTGCCATTCCCAATGGCTCCTGTTGCCTCAGAAGGAGCAACTGCGCTTGCTGAGGTAAGTGCAAAAAAGGAGACATGGAGATGGAGAGTATTCAGTATAGCTGCCATGATTGGAGTTATATTCGGTGCTTTTTATGTTGTCATTCCAACACTTACAGGACTTGTTATGACACAGCCTTTACAGCTTTTACCAATTCCATGGGTTGATTTTACTTCAAAACTCGGAACTGTCATGCCATCTTCTTTGCTTGGATTTGTAACTGATATAGGTGCTATTTTTACAGGTTTTGTTCTTCCATTCTGGGTGGTATTCGGAGCATTTATAGGTTCTGTACTTGCAAAAGGATTTGGTAATACATTCCTTTATAAAATCGGCATTATAAAACACTGGCAGCCAGGAATGAGTGCAATTCCAACGAATGTTGTAACAACGATGGATTTCTGGATAAATGCTATTATAGGTGGTGGGATAGTTGTTGGATTGATTGGAATATGGAAGACTTTTTATTCTTTTGGAAGACCAAAAGAAGGAAGAGTAAAAAGGAAAGAGATACCACCTGATAGAGGGGATTATCCAATTCCAGTTGCAATCGGTATATGGTTTATTTCAACATTAATCTATATCATAATCTGCAAGATACTTGTCCCAAGATTCCCGACCATTCTCTTCATCTTCTTTGGATTTGTCCTCACACCATTCCTGACATATACATCAGCAAGAATGTTTGGTATTACAGGAGTTGCCACAGGTGTTTCCTTCCCGATGGTGAGGGAAGCAACATTTATACTCAGTGGATATAAAGGAGCTGATATCTGGTTTGCACCTGTTCCATATTTCAATCATGGATGGATAGTGCAGGGATTTAAACAGCTTGAACTTACAAGAACAAAATTTACCTCATGGTATAAAGCTGAATTTACTGCTCTCGGTGTTAAGCTCTTCTGCAGTTTTCTCTTCTGGTCAATAATATGGAAAATGGCTCCAATTCCGTCTTCCACTTATCCATATGTACAGAAGATGTGGCCAATGAGTGCTATATTCCAGTGTTTATGGATATCAAGTACTCTTCCACAGGCAGGGACACCATGGATGATTAAAGCTCTTAAATTAAAATATATTCTGGGTTCAACAGGTATCGGATTTTTGCTGTACTTCATAATACTTATAACAAAATTACCTGTTGGAATATTCTATGGAATTGTAGGAGGAATTGCAAACCTTCCACATTACATTTTACCCATGTTTGTTGGTGCACTCCTTGGAAGATTCTATTTCCAGAAAAAGATAGGGAAGGAAACATGGAGGAAATATACACCCATTCTTCTTGCAGGTTATGCATGTGGAATGGGACTTATCGGTATGGTCTCAGTAGCAATAGCATTAATCGCAAAGACGATTTATCAATTGATATTCTGAGATATTTACAGTTATGGAAGAAAAGTTAAAATATAATATAATAAGGACCCGTAGCTCAACGGCAGAGCAGCGGACTCATAATCCGTTGGTTGGTGGTTCGAATCCGCCCGGGTCCACTCCCCTCCCATCAAATCTTACCAGGAGGATATAATGAAAATTATAGATGTACATGTCCATTTAACAAGAGATAGTTCCTCCCAGCTTGAAGTAGCACTTGAATATGCTGAAAAATACGATGTTCTTTTGTGCCCAAATATTGCAACAGGAAAGACAATGGATGAGATAAGGAAGAATAATTATGCACTGTATCAATTGATGAAGAAGTATCCAAAGAGAATTCTTGGAGTTGCTCATACAGAGCCTTTAGCAGGTAAAGAAGGGGTAGATGAATTCAGAAGATGTATTCTTGATTATGGAATGATTGGTTTGAAACTCACAGCCAGTGTTGTATGCAGTCATCCAAGTGTATTTAAATTGGCAGAGGAAGCTATAAAATTGAAAGTCTTTATTCTTCAACATTCAGGCCATGCAACAGTTGGTATGAGAGAAAATGAAAGTGATACTTCAGATATTGTGAAACTTGCAACCAGATATCCGGAATTGATGATTATAATGGCACATATAGCAGGTGGGCAGGATTGGGAATGGACTCTTAAGATGATCAAACCATATCCGAATATTTATGTTGATACAAGTGGAAGTCAGGGAGATATGGGTGTGATAGAGGAAAGTGTAAAATATATCGGTTCAAAAAGGCTTGTATTTGGTAGTGATGGAAGCAACTGCAATTCTCTTGGAAGGGTATATGGAGCAGATATAAGTGAGAAAGAGAGAGAGGATATACTTGTTGGGAATATGAAAAGATATCTGAAGAGTATAGGAAGGGAGGTTTAAATGGAAGATGTTTTAAAGGTTAAGGAGAAGAATATTATAGATGTAAATGCATATATTGGAAACTGGCCATTCAGAAGATTAAGATACAATACAGCAGAAGGGATAAGAGAATTGATGAAAAGATATAAAATAAAAAAATGTGTTGTCAGTTCATTAAATGGTGTTCTTTATAAAAATACTCAGAATGCAAATGAAGATTTATACCAGGAGATAAAAAAATATCCGAAAAGTTTCATTCCACTTGCATGCATAAATCCCTACTATCCAGGATGGGAGGAGGATTTGAGGATATGCATAGATAAGATGAAGATGAAAGGTATAAGATTATATCCTAATTACCATAACTATAAACTTACAGATGAGTGCTGTAAAAAACTTGTAAATGTTGCAATTGAAAATTCCCTTCCAGTTTTTATATCTATAAGAGTTGAAGATAAGAGAGGAGCACACTGGCTGATGGTTGTTGATGAGGTTGATATAGAGGATGTTGGAAAATTGATAAATGAGTATCCTGAATGTGTATTTGTCCTTACAAATATATCTGCATCTCAGATAATAAAACTTAAAAATATGACAGAAAATAAAAATTTCTATGTGGAAATCTCAAGACTTGAGGCTTTCGGACATTATGACAATCCAAGATTGATAGATATTATTAAAATGGTTGGAATAGAAAGAGTCCTTTTTGGTACAAGCATGTGTATGGAATATCCATTATCTTCCTTTTTCAAAGTTGAATCATTGAATATATCTGAGGAAGATAAAAAACTCATTTATTATAAGAATGCGGAAAGGCTTTTTAAATTGTAAGATTTTACTTTTTCTTGTCGGAATATTTGTAAACTCCTTATCAGCAAAAGTATATTTAGAATTTAAAGTTTCAGGAAGGTCCTACCTCCCGGATACATACGCATTCCAGGTATTTGTTGGGGATAAAAAAGTATGCGAATTTAAAGATATCTTCCTTTCCTGGGAAAGAAAAGAAGGAAAAGTCTACTGGCCTGAACCATGCAGGCTTGATATTACAAGATATTTTGGTCGTGTTAATAAGAAGATAAGATTCCGCATGGTATGTTTAAAAGACCTTCCAAGATACACAACAAGACCTGATAGAGACCTTGTGGAACTTAAATGGGGAAAACTTTATGAGGAAAAAGGGCCCAATAATCCTGTGGCAAAGGAGAAATTGAAGAAAAAAGCAGATTATACAGATTATATTGTTGAGCAGGTTCTTGTTAGTGATATAAGAGTCATAAAAGATGGAAAATTATTGTATCCTGGAAAATGGAAGTTCAGAAGAAGCTGTCCACTTTATAAAGGGATGAGCAATGAGGATGAGTTTTTAATAGAGATAATGAGGCTTAAACCATTGAAAAAGGGGGAATGGGCAGAATTTACAAGTGGATTCCTTGAGAAAAGGTGCGACCTTGAAATAAAAAACAGAAATATTTCCATATACAGGAAAGGGAAGAAAATAAGGCCTGCAGAGGTATTACCAGGAGATGATATAGAGATTTCTGCAGTGATAGAGAATACAGGAAGCATAAAGAGCGAAGATTTCACAGTTGGAATTTATGTTGATGGTAAACTTTATAAGAAAAAGAGAGTGAGAGGTATTGAACCTGGAAGATACAGAAAGGTAAATTTTAGATGGAAATCCCCAGAACCTCAGAAGGCAAAACTTATAAAGATAGAGATTGACCCTGAAAATAAGATAGAAGAGGTTTTGGAGAAGAATAATCGTGGATATAAATTTATCACAGGCCCACATCCATACCTTTTCTTCTATAAATACCAGATAAAAGATATTATTGATAAAAGGGTATCTTCAGAAGAAGGGAAAAAACTTTATGAAAGGATAATAAATAAAGGCAAGAGACTTCTCAAACAGAAAATACCTGAGAAAGCAAGGGGAAGAGATGTTATTAAAGTAAGCAGTGATTCTTTTTATCTTGCAGTTTCATACATATTTACAGGTAATGAAGAATTTGCAGAAAAATCAAAGGATAATATCCTTGCCATAGACCTTGGAGGAAGAACATTAGAATATGCAGAGGCAGGATTTTTAACCCCCTCTTTCATAGCATATGACCTTATATATGAAAAAATAAAAAAGGAAGAAAGGGAAAAGATAGAAAAGAAACTTCTGGAAATATTGCATTATTTATACCAGCCAATCCAGATTCCAACAGGTGTTATAGGTGCTTTGAAAAATAGAGTTGTAAACGGAAGGGTTGTTGAGAAAGTGCCTGTAATAGGTTATTATCCGCAGAATGGAATGAGTTATTTCTTGAAAACAGCCATCTCATGTCTCAGTTTGATAGGGTGTGAGGATAAAGAAAAGGGTTATTATGCTGATGAATGGCTGATACCTGTACTTGGAGGATGCTTGGGTTATCCAGAGCCACAGCCCCACAGCATTGTTTATGGTTATAACAGGAAATCTTTGATAGAGTATGGAATAGGGCCTGATGGAGTATATTATGAAGGAGTTTATTATTCAAGGGGTATCCGTTATTTCCCATTCTGGTTCTGTGCAAAACACCTTGGATTTGATATTTCAAGATTCAATAGATATTATGACTGGATGTTGAGGACAATGACTCCTGAACTCACAAAAGCAATCCATAATAATACTCACAGGCAGAATTTCAGATTTGCAGGTCTTGAAAATCTATTTTCTCTTTTTAAAGAGACAGATGGAAGGGTATATGCATGGTTATGGGAAAAACATAAAAAACCGAGATTTGGTTCTGAATTCACACAATTTCTTGGATGGGACCCTGATGTATACAATAACAGAATCCCTCCTGATAAGTATTATGAAACTCCAACACAGTTTCTTGTAGAAGATGGTATATGTGTTTTCAGAAGTGGATGGGATGAGGATGCTGTATGGATGGCTCTTTTAGCAGACCATATTCCATGCGGTTCAAGTCATAGAGAGTGCCATAAAAGCAGTTTTTCTATATTTGCTGAGGGAGAATATCTGGCAATAGATTGTGGAGATGGAAGGATATTCAATCCAATATACCAGGTAGCTCTTGGAATATTTAAAGTTCCAAAATATATAGAGACAAAGACAAGGATTGACCTTGAAGGGCCAAGGGGACATAATCTGGTATTGATAGATGAAATAGATGGTTCACAGCACCTTGGTATTCCAAGTGCAGGTATAGTTATGAGGGAAGCAGGTGATAAGGCATACCTTCAGAATTATTTCACAACAGAATTTTTAGATTATGCTGAGGTATGGATACCAAATGAAGGTTTCTATTTCCGGGATAGAGTAAATGTTAATAACAGAAGACATGTGATATTCCCTCACCATCAGTATTTCATAATATACGATGAACTTGATGAGATTGTTGAGGGAAGGGAACATGTATATGACTGGCAGCTCCATCTTGGTGGAAAAGTTATAGATACAGATGTGGTACTTGGAGGTTTGAGGAATAATAAGTTAAAGAAAGCAGCAGGAAGATTGATAGTTGATGGTAAGGAATTGCCATGGGGACTGGATTCAAATATGGATTTTAAATTTGAAGATATGGATAAAAATATAATCAAAAAAATTAAAAATCCAAAAGAAATCTTATGGTATACAAAGAATGAAAAAGACAGAGATGTTGGAATGAAGGTGGGATTTTTCTATCCTTACCAGATGGAACTTATATTTGGACTTGGTGTCAGCGACCATTACCAGCACTCATACACAGACCCGTTTGTCCATCCCTATCTCAGAGCAAGAGTAAAATCAGAAGATGCAAAATATCTTGTTGTTTTATACCCTTTTAAAAAGAAGGACGATATAAAGCCAGAATTTATATATGAGAAAAAAGGTATTATCTGCGGTAAGGTGAAATATGGAAAAAGGCTGGATATTATTTATGTTGGAGATAAAAGAAATGGTATATCTTCAGATAATTTGAAATCTGATGGGAAACTCGTATTTTTAAGTATTGAAAATGGGAATCCAGTATCTTGTCTGGTTGTGCGTGGTAAAAGGATTTTATATAAAGGAAAAGAACTGGTATCTTTATCAGAAAAGGTTGATTCTGTAGCGATTAAATATAAAAATGATAAACTTATTGGACATATAAACGGAAGTATCTCTGATTTAAATATTAAAGTGAAAGGGAAATTCTCAAAATGTATGATTAGAGCAGATGGTAAACCAGATATGCCAAAAAATCCAAATAAATGGAAAAAAGTAAATTGCTATTCAAGTGATGAATTTACAGAAATAAAAGGTATAGATGTGAAGGGAGGGATAAGTTTTATTTTTGAAAAATGAGAAAGATAAAGATTAAATTACTTTTTCTTTTCACAATTTTCCCAACAATCTGTTTTTCTTCAACTTTCAAACTTCTCTTCCAGGTGAGAGGGAATAATAAACTGGTTATACTGGTAAATGGGAAGGAAATTTACAGAAAATCCATAAATGGAAGTAAATGGAAGGAAACAGTTAAATTTAACTCACCAGCAAATAAGATTGTTCTTGTCTTTAAATTGATAAATGAAAAAGGAGGCTCTCTCCACATTGGAAATATAAGGATATATGGAGATAAAGGTGAGATGAGATTTAATGGAAAATGGAAAAGTATAAGTTCATCTCCTCTTTTCATCACATATATGTGGGAGGGGAATGAACTTGCATACAGAAGAGGGATAATGCTTTCACCTCCAAAATCAGAAAGGAGAATTGAAGGTTGGTGTGGTTATGAATTTGATGGGATTGTTGAACCTGCTGTAAATCTTAGATTATGCAGATTATTTGAATATTTTGGTTGCTGGGATGAACTGAATTACTACGATGATTATAAAAATATTTCATTTTATCCTCCAGAGCCTTCTCCAGGTGATAGAGTAAAAATCAAGATAAAGGTTGAAAATAGAGGGCAGAAAGATGCTGAAAATTGTAAAGTATTACTTTATGATAGAGGAAAGAAAATAGGGGAGAAGAAAATCACCATTAAGGGAGGGGAGAAGAAAGAAGTATCATTTGTAATTGATAAGATAAAAGAAGGTATACATTTTTTCTCAGCAAGGGTATTCCCACAAGAAGGAGAAATAGAGACTGATAAATATGATAATTTCCTTCTCCGTCCTTTAGTTGTTGGTGATGAACAGAAAGCACATCCATATATTTATTTCCCTCCTGAGGAACTTGAAGAATTGAGAAATGGCGGATATAAAAAGAGGTTTTTATACAGTTATCTCAGAAATTCAATCCGTGCAAAGGTTTCAAAATATGAAGAATTGAATGGATTCCATGCACTTAATTCTGCTCTTGTATGGTTAATAGAGAGAATACCACAGGCAAAGGAAAAGGCAATAATGTTTATCAAACAGGCTGGAAAGGGATGGACAGGTGAAAGGCTTGCAGGTGGCCCTCCAGAGGTTGCTCATGGTTTGATGAGATATTCCATTGCTTTTGATATGCTGGCAGATTCATTGACACCTGAGCAATACAATGAGATAAAGAAATTGTTATTGAATCTTCTCCACAGACTATGTCAGAATGCAAGAACCTGGTATTATGGACCAAAAGTTCCTCCATGCTTCCCCAGACCACTCAGAATCCATGCATATTCCCAGGGAAGATATATAATGCATGCTGGATTGAGTGTATCATCACTTCTTTTAAGTGGGAAAGGAATAAAAATAGAAGATTCTTCTCCTTTCAATGGCATCCCTGAAAAATACCTCCATTTTTCACTCGGTGCATTTTACAATGAGGTATTGCATTTCATGACATCTCCAGATGGATATTACAGGGAAGGGATGGGTTATATGTCAATGGCTGAGGACAGGACAGGTGCACTTTTTTATCATACATTTTACCGTGCCGGACATAATCTTTTTGAATTATGGCCAATTACAAGGAAGATGCATCTTTACCCGGTACTTACAAGATTTCCAAATGGATGGATTATGCCTGAAAATGATTCATCTGTATGCAGTTTCAATCTCATTTTCCAGACACTTTATGCCCCATTATATACATCAAAACATATGAAAGGGATAGCAAAATGGGCGGTTGAAAATGGGCCTTTCAAGATAGGGAGCAATGATTTTTATAAATGGCTTGGAGCAAATACCGTATTTTCTTTATTCCAGTTAAAAGACTGGAAAGGAGAAAATATTAAAAGTGAAAAACCGCAATGGAATCCAACAGTATTTTTGAATGACCATCTGGTATTCAGAAATGGATGGGATAGGGATAGCACCTATATAATGCTACAGACAAAAAACTGGCCCTCAACATCTGTAAGTCATGACCAGTTTGACCAGAACCAGTTTATATTTTTTGCAAAAAAGGCATATCTTGCTATTGACCCTGGATACGGAACATATCCTGTGAGGAACTGGTGCAGAGGGAAATATAAGAGTCACAATATGATTGAAGTTGATGGGGAAAAACCTGAGACAAGGAATGACCTTGGGACTTCTGTATTTACCTATGGAGAGAGTGCATTCCCTGAAAATACAGCATCAACTCCATACCTGGATATAGGTGAATCTGTGATACCAAAATGGGAAGTTAAAAAGAAAGATGGAGAATGGGATTTATTATCTCACAGAAGGACTGTTATCTTTCCAAAACAGACAGACTATTTTATCCTTGTTGATTCACTGAAAAGTCTGCGTAATGTAAATCACAAATACAGCTTTATTTTACAGGGAAACACATACAATACTTATTACAGTGAAAAAAGACCCGGAGATTTCAGCAAAAACTGGAGAAACGCACCATTACCAGATAATCTTTCTGTGAAGAAAAATGTGGCTGAATGGAAGGTGAAGAATGAGGATGGTAAGGATGTCAGATTCAGAGTTTATTTTGTAATACCTGAGAAATTGAAAATAGAAAAGCATGATGGCTGGCTTGGATATGTGACTTACAGACACGGAAGGAATAAATTTATAGAAGCAAAGGCTGAAGGGAAAGATATGAGATATCTTGTTATTTTGTATCCTGACCTTTTGGAAGATGAGAATGATGATGGTGAAATAAAGGTTGTGGATATAAAAGGAGAAAATTACGGATATGCAACTTTATTTTTAAAGAATGGATTTGTTGATTATATATTGAGTAAAGATTCTGAAGAAGAATCTGGTAAAGACCTGAGAAGTGATGGTGAGATTGCATTTTTAAGGGAAAAGGATGGGAATGTGAACTGTTTCTGCTTTTTGAGGGGGAAATGTATAAAATTTAAAGGGAAAAATCTTGTAATTTCAGATAAAAAGCTGGATTATTGTGTTGTCAGCATTGATGGTGATAAATATATTTTGAAGGCTTCATCAGAAGGAAAAAGTAAACTTATTATTGTTTTTGAGAAGAATTTCAAAAATGTGATTAGAAAATCAAAGAATTTGAAAGTAAATATTATAAGGAATAGAGCAGAACTGGAAATAGAAGGGAAAGCAGAACTGGAATTATCTATTTAAAAGGAGGGGAAAATGGAAAGGTTAAGATATAAGTTTATAATTGTAATTCTTTCCATTTTCCTTATATCTCCAATTTACAGCAAGGAAAAACCCTTTTACCTCTTATCTAAAACTGAGCAGGAAAAATTGCTTGAAAAACTCATAAACACTATGAAAAAGAAAAAGCACCCTTACCTTCTCTTTAATAAAATTGAAGAGACTGCTGGATGGAAAAACAGGGATAAGGAGCCATGGAAGACATATTTCATACAGATAAAAGAGGCTGCTGACAGAAATGTTGGAATTCCATATACATGGAAAGGGCCAAGAACAGGTGCAATAGCACATACAGATGATATATATGCAAATCCAGTAAATGCTGGATTTATGTATCAGGTTACAAAGGATAAAAAGTATTTGAAAAAGGCAGCAGACCTTTTGAAAAAAGCGACTGGATTACCACCATATACAAGATGGAGCAAAAGACACCATGGAAGAGTTATTGGAAGGGAAATGATAAAATATGCTGTTGGATATGATTTGATAAAGGAAGGACTCTCACCTGAAGAGGATAAGGCTATAAGAGATAATCTTGCAAAAATAGCAGATAAAGCATGCCTTTCATATTCAAAATGGAACAATAACCATGATAGACTGATACTTGCATGTGGACTTGGAGCGATGGCATGTGCTCTTGCTGATTATGAAGGAAATACAACAACAAAACCGATAGACTGGTTGAGAAGAGGGACAGTGAATCTCTTTTTAAAAGATGATTATAAATGGCCAGATGGTTTGAGATTGAAAGGGGAAAGGGAAATTGTCCGTCCTGCATTGAGTGGTGCTGTAAGACCAGGTGGTTCTATACATGGTTATTTTTCATACTGGTCAGGCCCTTTTACGAAATGGCTTATAATTTACAGCCATGCTACAGGAAGAAATGCTCTTGAAGATTTTCCAATTGCAAGAGGGATAGTTAATGTCATACTTACAGAAGCACTGCCAACAAGAACAGGTTCTCACCACTGCACAAACCTTCAATCATACTGGTGGCATTACCATGTTTTATTCCATCTTGTAAGTCCGGAGGAAAGGGGATTATTTAAGTGGTATGAGAAAGACCCTGGAGTTGATAAACTGAGATGGAGAAGGACATGGGGATGTGTCTGGGGAGGAGTATTCTCTTTCTGTTTTTACAATCCCGGACTTCCATCTGCTGAACCAAACTGGAAGACATTTTATTCTCCGAAGGCTGAGCTGTGTGTATTCCGTAAAGACTGGTCCTTAGATTCAGACTGGCTTTTATTCAATTGTGAAAATTACCCATCAGACAGCCACAGATGGATGCTCCATAATGATAATATGTCATTTGAGTATTATTCAAGGGGTGATTATCTTCTTGCAGATAATGGTGAGGTGAAGGGAAGGATGTATGGATATGGGCCAACATATGCTTCAGGTCATAATACATTGCTTATTGATGGGAAAGGTGTCATGAAGGAGAATATTTCAAAGAAGGCTTTTAAGTTTATCAATCCTGCAAGATTTATCGACCACTGCGTTGGCCCATACCTTGAATTTATAAGAGCAAAGATAAATGTTACTCATGTTGAGAAAAATCCATTGAAGGGAGTATATGCAGAACGTCTTGATTTCCCTGTTGAATGGATAAGAACAATACTTTATCCTGGAAGGGATTACTTTGTTGTAATTGATACTGCGAAAAGTGATGGAAAGCACAGTTATCAGACTCTATACCATCTTACAAGTTTTAATATAATAAAAACAAAAAGCAGAAATGACCCTGGAAAGGTAATAGGGAAATTATTTGTTGGAAAATCAAAAGTTAATTGGGATAAGGATGTTAAGACAGATATATTAACTGGTAAAAACCCGATAAGAATAATAAAGGAATATAAAGGAGTCTCTTCTGTAAGGTGGTATACAGATAATGTTCTTAAAAAGAAAGTTGAACTTTCCTTAATAACAATACCTGAGCCTGAAAAGGTAATAGTTGGAAGGACATGGGGACATATTGCAATGTTTGAACCACCATTTTCTGGAAGTAGTGAGGTTGACCATCCATTTGTATCATTCTATTCAACCGGCAAGGATATTACAAGAATGACGCTCATTCTTACAAGATATACTGATGAGGAGAAATACACTGTGAAAAAGATAAATTCTGCAGAAGGATACGGATTTCTGGTCAGCAGAGGCGGGAAGATGGATATTATTTTTAAAGGGAATGGGAAACTGGAAAATGGGAAAGTTGAGATTGAAGGAAAGATTACATATTTGAGAATTGAAGATGGAAAAGTTAAACAGGGAATTTTGATTGATGGAAGAAAGATAACATATAAAGGGGAGGAAATTGTAAATATAGAAAAACCGATACCACATTTAGCATTCAACATTAATCCTGAAGAGATATATATTCATCTCAATACAGGAGATTCTTTGCCAAATATAAGATTGAATTGTGGTATTTCTGTAAATAAAGGGTTCATCCAGGAAGAAAGAGAAGACTGGAAATGGGGAGGGAAACCCCATCCATTATTCAAGGAAGAAAAACCTTTTGGTGGTGTCTCAAAGGAAGGTAAATTTATATCATTTAAACTGGAAAATAAAGGGATATATGCATTGAAATTAAAAGGAGGGGGGAAATGAACCTGAACAGGCCTGTTTTCAGAATGCTTTCTGAGGAAAAGTGTTATGAAATACATCTTAAATCCTTGGAATTGCTGGAACGTGTCGGTATGCTTGTCCAGGATGAGAAAGCTTTATCATTGCTTAAAGAAGCAGGTTGTTTTGTTAGTTCCGATAATAGAGTAAAGGTTCCTCCTTCTCTCATTAAAAAGGCATTATCAACAGTCCCTGAAAGGGTGGTATTGTGCAACCGTGATGGGGAAAGGGTAATGTTTCTTGAATCAGATAAGGTTTATTTCGGGACAGGTTCAGATACACCGTTTACAATTGACCCTTTCAAAAGAGTGAGAAGAAAGACAGTGAAGGAGGATGTTGCAAACTGGGCAAAACTCTGTGATGCTCTTCCCAATATTGATTTTGTGATGTCAATGGGGATTGCTTCTGATGTTCCATCACATTCTTCTTATGTCCACCAGTTTGAGGCCATGGTAAAATCAACCCGTAAACCAATCGTTTTTACAGCAAATAATGGTGAGGATATAGAGGTTATATACAGAATTGCTGTAACTGTTGCTGGTTCTGAGGAAAGGTTAAGGGAAAGGCCTTTCATTCTTTTATATGCTGAACCCATAGAACCTTTAATCTGTTCAAAGATGTCAATGGAAAAACTCCTTTTCTGTGCTGAAAGAGGGATACCTGCCCTCTTTGCTCCAGGTATTCTGACAGGTGGAACTGCAGTTGTGACTTCAGCAGGAGCACTGGTTCAGGCAAATGCAGAGATGCTGATGGGAATTCTCATTTCTCAATTGAAAAGGGAAGGAGCACCGATGGTTTATGGTGGTGGAATTATCTCTATGGATATGAGAAGCTGTATAGGGGCATATTCAGGGCCAGAACAGAGAGCCCGTTTTTGTGCTATGGCAGATATGGCTCATTTTTACCGCCTTCCTGTCTTTGACCTTGCCGGTGCAAGTGATTCTCTTGAATTTGATGCTCAGGCAGGAGCAGAGGCAACATTCTCACTGCTTTTAAGTGCCCTCAGTGGAGCAAATCTCATCCATGATGTTGGTTATCTTGAATCTGGCTTAACTTCATCAGGAGAAATGATTCTTTTCTGTGATGAAATTATTGATATGGTTAAAAGGTTCCTTAAAGGGATAGAAGTGAATGAAGAGACACTTGCTATTGATGTGATGGAAAGGGTTGGACCAGGTGGACATTTTCTCCAGGATGAACACACATTGAGACATTTTAAAGATGAGATATGGCATCCAAGATTTTTGAATCGTGACAGATATGAAGTATGGGTGGAAAAGGGCGGAATTAAACTTGAAGATAAATTGAATAAAGAGGTGAGAGAAATTTTAAGAAAACACCAGGTTCCTCCACTTCCTGATGATGTTTCAAAAGAAATTTCAAAAATAGTATCTGAATATGATAAATGTGGAGTGAAGACTTAATATTTTGGTCTGATACTTCCTTTATGTAAATTCCATGCAGCTATAAATGAAAGTCCGTTTTCTGTCAGAAGCCTTGCTGTATTATTGACAGCCTCATGTTTATCAAGATAATTTATCAAAAGTTTATCCATTAAATTTCTTGAAATAATCTCCTCTTTTGAAAGGAAATAATCCAGTATATCTGTTGGATGCTCTCTCTGTTTTTCCCTTTCAATTTCTCCTCCTTCATGTTTTGCACTGAGATTTTTCACCTTCTTTGCAAGTTCTATAAGTTCTTTCCTCCTGTCATATGGCTGTATTACAATATTTTTTGTTGTTTCAAGCACATGGTGTTCAAACCTTACAAGTTCTTCAAATCCAAAATCTTTCCTTATGATAGCAGATATCTCAATAGTATTGTTATTTACTGAATTTGAGAAATTGAGGCCACGGAGTGAAGTTGAACCATCATCTCTGGAAAAAAGGTATGCCACCATCAGTGTCCACAGCACAGAATATGGATTATCAATTCCCATATAAACAGAGATTTTAAATTCAATATCTATCCCAAGTTTATAAAGGATATAACCAAGAAGAATTGTTCCTGCATTGATATTGAGCACCTGTTTTACACCATAGTTTGTGTAGTAATAAAGATATTCATCAACCCATTTGAGTGGATAATCGTTCGGTTCACCTATTCCACCGAAATAACCTGTAATTGTTTCAGGCCCACCAAGATGGATATTTGAACCATCTGTTCCCTTTGTATCAAGGCATTCCACATATGATGCGCCAATAATATTCATAGCAGCTCCAACAGCAATAATATCATTATCCTCAACCTGCTCCTTCATACGTCTCACTCTTATATACCTTGCAGGCATAACCTCTTCTTTTTCAATAGCCCTTTTAGCCTCAGCAATTAACCATGGGAAAAATTGTAATGCACTTATTTCAAGGGTAACAGCATATTCATCATTAAATTCCATACTATCCGCCTTTTCACCAAGAATTTTTCTTCTGTAATCAGGTATCGGTATAAAAGCACCCTCATCCCTCTTTTTGATAAGCCATTCAAGGTCTTCAATATAAGGGGATTTAAGTTCTTCAAGCCTTTTCAACTGTTCATCCAGACTTCTTGCTTTCTCTGCGGATTTATTGATTTTCTCCACTCCACCATATTTCTCAATAATCTCAAGAATCTTATCCACCAGAGGATTTGGCTCTTTTAAAAGGAATTGATTAATTTTCTCAAGTCTGGATGGGTCAATCAGGAGTTTTTTTCTTAAATCTTCCTTCATTTTTTAAATTCCTCCTTTATATCAGTCTCTTTAAGCATCTTTTCAAGTTTTTCCCATTCTCCTTCAAGCATTGTATATGTATGTTGTTCCTGCGGGAATGCAGATTCTTTCACCTCTTTTATGTACTCCTTAAAAGCCCTCAAAATCTCTTTATCAAGGTCTGCATATCTTTTTACAAACTTTGGTGTGAAGGCTTTAAATAATCCAAGAAGGTCATGGACAATGAGAAGCTGACCATCACAGTACATTCCTGCTCCAATTCCAAGGACAGGTATGGAAAGCATCTCAGTTATTACCTTCCCAACCTGTGGGGGTATGGCCTCAAGTAAAATGAATGATGCACCTGCTTTTTCAACTGCAATGGCATCTTTAATAAGTTCCAAAGCGCTTTCTGCTGTTCTTCCCTGTGCTTTAAATCCTCCAAGCTGGACAGAAGATTGGGGTGTGAGTCCGATATGTCCCATCACAACAATTCCTGCATCAACAATCGCTTTGATTTTATCAACAACTCTCCTTCCACCTTCAAGTTTTATAGCATCACATCCTGCTTCTTTAATAAAACGACCTGCATTTTCAACAGCCTCATCCCATCTTTTCTGATAAGAAAGGAATGGCATATCACCTATAAGGAATGTATTTGGTGCTCCACGCCTTACTGCTTCTGCATGCCATATCATCTGATCCATAACCACAGGGACAGTCCCTTCATATCCATATACACACATCCCAAGAGAATCTCCAACAAGTAACATATCAAAACCAGCCTCTTCAGCAAGTAAAGCTGTTGGATAATCATAACATGTTATAAATGAAATCTTTTCTCCCTTTTTCTTCATTTCAAAAAAATCAAACACACTCTTTTTCTTTTTCTTCATAACTCCCCCCTTATTTTACAATTGTAAATTTCCCTTTCCCCTCTGGGACAGAAAATTTTATTGTTCTTCCATTCATGGAGGTTCTTGCGAATTTTATCTCTTTTGGAGCATATTTTTTCTCAAGAATTTCCTTTTTCCATATCCAGTCTTCTGGAAGAGGAGTGTATATTACTTTCTTTGGAGAGAAGTTTATGCAATTTACTGTCAGACTGTTCTTTTCCCCAGTATGGATATCTATATTTATTTTGTCTTCTGAATAATTCAATCCGATATGGAGAGCTTTTTCTTTTAATGAAAAGATCGGTTTCCCTTTATAAGAAAATTCCTTTGCATTTAAGAAAAAGCATGTTACAAGATTTCCCTTTCCTTCTCTTACCATTCCTGCTTCCCAGTCTCCCTTTATCTGTTTTGTATTTTTCAAAAGGAATATATCTTTATAGGAAGGAGTGATAACACATATTCCATCTTTCATCTTCTCAACTTTATATTTATCTTCATTTTCATACTGAGTTAAAAGAAGGGTGAATAGATGTGCATTCTTTCCATCCTGTGGTATTCTTAAAAGTGGATGGTCAACTTCATACCTTATATCACGGAAATTGTTAATACCCCATGTTCTCTGCACCTTTATTCTGTATTTCTTTTCAGGCCCAAATACCATTCTCATCTTCACTTTTCTCTTTTCAACTTTCTTTGTCTTATATTTCCTTTCCTTCAGATCAAAATACCTAATCTCTGAAGGGAATGTCTTATGTTTGATATAATAAGGATATGTATCATATTTCCATGTCGGGATTGATGTTGTTTTCCACATTATCTCACCAGCAGTAAATTCACCGACATCCTCACATGGAGAAGCCCAGTGTGCATATTCATCACCTTCTCTTTTAGCACGAAGAGGAGATTTCTTAACATCTTTTGCCCAGTCAACTTTCTTATTATTTATGATGAGTTCACCTATCACATATCCAGGGTCATGTTTGTTCTTTGTCGGTACAATATTGAGACTTGAAAGGTGGAATAACCACTCATAATGGTGTGATTTTTCACTGCTGAGTCTATCAAGAATCACAATATATTCCCTTCCAGGGAAAAAGATAATCCTTTCCCATTTCACAGGTGCACTGAGAGGGACAAGATGTTCATATTTCTGGTTCTCATCTTCCCTGTGAGTGTAATCCATTACTGCTTTTACCATATCAAGCCATGGTGATATCATATAAGTCTCCATATATGCAGGGTCTACAAATTTTCTTATCCCTTTTACAGGACCAGACCCATCTACAAGTATGAGATTGTGTCCAACAGCTCCTGTTGGTCCATAACCATACATCCTTCCTCTCACCTCTCCACAATCCATTAATAGATAATCACCATGTGAGTAGTACTGGAAACTCATATTATCATGGTGGAGAAATTCTCTTGCTCTTGGAATATAGTAATTGTAAACATTTAAGAATAACCATGTGGCTGTTGGCTTCCATGAACTTCTGAAAACAGCATGTTCTGCAGAAGGTGAGATAAATGTTGTCCATGAAGGTGGAGAACCTTTACCAAGGTCAGTATTATATTGTGGTAATGAAAATTGCACACTCTCACTTATTAAATGCAGATCATATCTTTGTTTTGGAAAGTTTGTCAGATAGAATATGTGGGCATTCCTTTCTTCAGGGGTTAGAAGATGTAAGACTGCTTTTGTATAATACCACCTTCTTCCATCTCCCATATTTGCAGTTGTCCCCTGTCCATTGGGCATCATCTCCCACACTATATAATTCATATATTTGCGGAGTATCGGGAAATCATCAAGGGCGTTCCTCTTAAATACATGACTGTAAATCACTGCCCAGTGAACCAGACTTGGAACCCATTCAAATCTGTAACCACCTCTCCTTTCATATCCACCAAGGTCAACTGTTCTGTTTATACCTGCCCTTGGTTTGCTTTCTTCAAATACCACTTTTTTCAGATTCTTTTCATATTTTGTTGTGAGTATCAGTTCTTTTGGCTGGTATGGATTGCTTATGAATAAATATTCAGTTGCTGCTCTGAACCAGTCAATCGGTTTTGATTTTGTATCCCCTTTATAATCAGGGATTACCAGTGCGACCATTCCAAGACCAACCCCTCCTGCAGCATGGTGCCATGGATTGTCCCATTTCGGGATTGCCTGGTATACTTTATCAGCAAATTTTGCAAGTGCCTCTTCCACTATTTTCTTTTCCTTTTCACTCAATTCATTTGCTATAAAATCATAAGCAAGAGCATATCCCTGAAGAGCATAACCATTGAAAGCACCCCATTCGGGTGGTGCAATCCATCCCTTCCCAATATTTAACAGTGCTTCTTTACATTTGTTAAGGAACTGCTTTTCTCCTGTAAGTAAATATGCAAATCCAAGTTGTGCTGCTGCTGATGCTTTTCCATATTCCCGCTTACCCGGGCTTGCAAAATTTGTCTTTAAATACAGTCTCCTTACAGTTGGAACAAAAGTTCTGTTCAATACCCAGGACCTTCTTTTTTCATTTTTCCATCCAGGAGTTGATTTTATATCTTCAAAGAGGAGATATGGATGTTTTTTATTCTTTAAAGAATTTAATAAGTCAGAAAGAGGTGGAAGGTTTCCTCCACAATATATATTTACTGCCCAGAATATTAAAAAAATCTTCAAAATATTTCTCAATAACATTTTCTTCTCCCTTTTCCATTTATGATATAATTAACAGAAAAGCGTGTCAAGAAAGGAGGAAAAGATGGGAAAACTTCTGAAAATTATCCTTGTGGCTATTCTGTTTATTCCCCTTAATATCAAAGCAAAGAATTTACCAGACCCTGCAGTCAACAGGCTTTTTGAAAATATGGAAGAGTATCCAAAATATAAAGATGATTATAAAAATATCTCATTTTCACCTTCAAAACCTCTCCCTGGCCAGAATGTTGTGATTAAAGTGAAGGTCTTTAACCTTGGAGAGATTGATAGTGGAAATATTAAAGTTTTCTTATACGATAAAGATGAAAAGATAGGTGAAAGGAATATAAGAAATTTGAAGCCTCATGAAGAAAAGATAGTAGAGTTTAAATGGAAAGCAAAGGAGGGTTTCCATCCAATTATCGCAAAGGTTGAGGCAAAAAAAGATGCAAAGGTTGAGAATAATTACCTTCTGAGAGTATTAATTGTTGGTGATAGAAGGAAAGCACATCCATACCTTTTCCTTTATCCAGATGAGATAGAAAAATGGAAGGAAAAAGTGCTGGATGGGATAAAGGAAGACTCGTGGCTTAAGAGAATATATAAAGCGGTAAAGGCATATGGTGAAGCACACTGGTATCCTGGAGATTACCATGAAATCCGCGGTCAGTATGCCCATAATGCTGCGATTATCTCAATTCTTGAAGGGAGAGAGGATCTTTCAAAAAAAGCGATAGAAATATTGAAGAGTATGAAAAATCCAGGGAAAGTCTATGTAAGTACAAGACCCGGTTCATGGGATGATAGACAGCGTATATGCGGTCTTGCAAATTACTGTATGGCTTATGACCTTGTTGCTCCAAAATTGAGTGAGGAAGAGGATAAATATATAAGGAGATTGATTGCAAAAGAGATAAAGCACCATTACGATTATATAAGAAATCCTTCAGTCTTCAAAAAATACAGAGGTTCATTTGGTTATATAGTTACAGGTTTTACCCTATCTGCACTTACACTTGCAGATTATGATGATACTGAAAAAGGTTACCCTGATTATAAAGAGGGAGAACCTTCCTATGGTAAAGGTAGTGAGTGGTTGCATTTTGGATTGAATGCTATATACCTTGAATTTAACAGATATGGATTCCAGTGGGACCCTTCAGGTTATTATCTGAGTGGATTTGGATACCTTGGGCAATTTGAGAGTCGTTGTGCAGGTGCCTGCTGGGTTATCTTTAAACATATAGGATATAATCTTTTTGAAGTATATCCGTTTATTGAAGATGTACACAAATATTATTTAAAAGTAATGCTTCCAAATGGATGGCCTCCACCGACTGATGATTCTGCATTTGTCACACCTCTTACAAATGGGATGTGCGTTTTCTCAAATCTTTTTGTTGATAAGCATGCTCAGGCAGTTGCAAGATGGGCATGGGAAAACAGGCATCTTAAAGAAAGAAGTGAAGAATGGATGGATGGCCACTGGTATTATATATTTCTTTACAGAGCAACACCACAGGACCTTAAAGGGAAAAAGGAAAGTCCAAAATGGCCTCCAACAATGTTTTTCACAACTCATCAGGTATTCAGAAGTGACTGGAGTGAAGATGCCTCATATTTGATGCTGAATACAAAGCACTGTAAAGGTGCACATGGACATAACCAGAATGATGGATGTTCAATCCAGTATTATGCAAAGAAAGCATATCTTATAGTGGACCCTGGATATGGACAGGGAGGAGGATTCCATAATAGATATGTAAAACCATGGTGCAGGGGAAATACATACAATCAATCAATGATCCTGATTGATGGGAAAAGGCCAGGCCCTCAGTGGGAAAACTCTTATTATCCTGAAAACAGATTCAGACTTGATACAATAGATTATGGTGAATCTGTGGCAGAAGAGATTATGGGATGGGCTGGTTCTATTGCAAAAATCCATACAGGAATAAAACATATAAGGAGTGTGATATTTTCAAAAATTGGTGATTATTTTGCAGTAATAGATAGAATCAGAGATAAAAAAGGGAAAAAACATACTTATGAATTTGTCCTTGTTGGGAATGCAAGGCATCCATATAAAAGCGATAAAGAGCCTGGAGATATTGTTAAAAGACCCAATAGTGTTTCTTCTGTCCCATTGATAGAAAATTTAAAAATAAAAGATGTGAAAAATGGTAAAGTTGCAGAATGGATTATAGAGAATATGGATGGGAAGGATGTTAAACTTCAGGCATATTTCCCTGAAATCCATAAAGGGAATTTTTATATAAAATCAGGGGATGGATGGCTCGGTTACCGTCAATCATGGGCTGGTCGCTGTAAATATATCGCAGCGACTGTTAAGGATGTCCCTTCTGCAAATTATTTATGTATACTTTCAAGTTATCTTGTAGATGAGAAAAGCAATTTAGAAATAAGAACCTTAAAGGATGATGAGATTAAAGGGAGTGGAATTTACAGGACAGGTGTTGAGATAAAAGTTAAAGGTGGCCTGTATGAATATATTGGATTTAAGGAAGGGAAAGGGAAATTGGGTCTTCTGGATAAGATTGAATCTGATGGTGAGATATTTTTCTTAAGAGAGGGAAGGGATGGGAAAGTAAAAAGTATTCTAATTGTTGATGGTAAATTTATCAAATATAAAAAAGACTTTGTTATCTCTTCTGAAGGCCAACTTGAACACCTTGGAATTGAATTTTATCCAGAAAAAATAAAAGGACATGTGAATGCAGAAAAACCAGTAAAAGTAAAAATTTACACCGATACCAGACCGGAAAAAGTAATCTATATCCCTGATACTGAAAATTGGCTTAAGGGGGAGATTGGAATAGAGGAAAAGAAAATAGAACTTCAATTCAGTAAAAATAGAAAATACATTTTAATCTCCATTCCAGAAGGTTCAGGAAGAATAATTATCCAGTAAAATTCCCTCCAGAAAGAAAATTTGACAAATAAGTTGGATTAATTTTTAATAATTAAAAAGGTAGAAAATGGTATTTTTTGGGGAATTTAGGGGGAAAATAGATAAGCAGGGAAGAGTTGTAATACCTTCAAAGTTAAGGAATCTCCTCAAAAATAAAAGTGTATATATCACCCGCGGACTTGAAAATTGCCTTTTCATATTTTCAGAAAAAGTATGGGAATCTCAGAGTGAAAAATTAAAGAATCTTCCATTTACAAAAGGAGACCCGAGAGCATTTACAAGACTTTTCTTTTCAGGAGCTTACCAGTCAAAAATTGACAGACAGGGAAGGATTCTCATACCTTCAAATTTGCTGGATTATGCAGGGATAAAGGAAAGGATTGTTATAATCGGTGTTGGTACCAGAATAGAATTATGGGCAGAGGAAAGGTGGGATAAATATTTTTCTCATTATCTTTCTTCATACAGTGAAATTGCAGAAAAACTTGTTGAATTATGAAGGGATTTGATGGAGCATTATCCTGTTTTGAAGGAGAAAGTTCTGGAATTTATGAAAATAAAGGAGGGAGGTATCTATGTAGATGCAACATGTGGATATGGAGGGCACAGTAAATTCATACTTGAGAATTCAAAAAATATCACTCTTATAGGAATAGATAAGGATATTGAGGCTGTTGAAAAATGCAGGGAATTTTTAAAGGAATATAAAAATTTTAAAGCAGTATATGGTGGATTTGAAAACCTGAGGGAAATTTTAAAAGGTCTTGGAATAGAAAGAATAGATGGGATATTATTTGACCTTGGATTTTCACTGAACCAGGTAAAAGACCCTGAAAGGGGTTTTGGAATTTATTCAGAGGGGCCTCTTGATATGAGATATGATAGAAATTCTCCACTTACAGCAGGAGAAATTTTAAATAGATGGAGCCGTAAAGATTTGATAAGGATTTTTAAAGATTATGGTGAGATAAAAAATTGTGAAAAAGTTGTGGAAAAGATTATTGAAAGGAGAAAGAAGAGGGAATTTAAAACAACAAGAGAATTTGCAGATTTCATATCATCTGTTTTATCAAAAAGAGGAAAAATCCATCCTGCAACAAAATTCTTTCTTGCATTGAGGATAGCTGTAAATAATGAACTTGAAGTTTTAAAAAAAGGTCTTCTGGAAGCAGCAGAAGTTCTTAAATCTTCAGGGAGAATCCTTGTTATAAGTTTTAATTCTCTTGAGGACAGGATTGTTAAGAGATTTTTTAAAAACAGGAAAGATATTGGAGTTATAACTAAAAAACCCATTATTCCATCTGATGAGGAGATAAAGAAAAATCCTGCGAGCAGAAGTGCAAAGTTGAGAGTTGGGGAGAAATTATGAGGATATTTATAAAAAGGTGGCATATTTATATAGCTCTCTGTGCCTTCTTTCTTACTGTATATGTGCTGATCTCAATTTCTCTTTTCTCAATAGGATATAAATTGAAAGAACTTGAGGATAAATATAAGGAACTAACTCTGATAAATAAGAGTAAACAATCAG
>QNCF01000003.1 GCA_003644395.1 Candidatus Omnitrophota bacterium | reverse complement strand
TTGAGAAACTTATAATCTCCTTCAATTTTGCAGGTGGAGGGAATTCATCAATCTCTGAGAATCTGTTTGATACTTCTTTAATTAACTGGATGCTATCTTCCTCATCAAGGATTGTAAAATTAGGTGAAATTCCAACATTTTTCCCATAAATTCTGAGAATTAAATTGCCTATGTGATGGAATGTACCTGCCCAGAGATTTTTTGGATAGTAACCCAGAATCCTTTTTACCCTTTCTATCATCTCCTTTGCCGCTTTATTTGTAAATGTTAAAAGCAAAATTGAAGAAGGAGGAACCCCATTTTCTAAAAGATAGCACACTCTGTATACAAGAACTTTTGTCTTTCCAGAACCAGGGCCTGCAAGTACAATACAGGGCTTTTCAGCTTCCTTCACTATCTTATACTGCTGATAATTCAATTCCTTCTCAAAATCAATTTTGTATATAATTTTTGTGCTCATCTTTTTGAACCTATTGTAAGATAAAGAACAGCCATCCTTACCGCTATTCCATTTGTTACCTGCTCCAGAATTAAAGAATTATCTTTCTCTGCAATTTCTGATTTTATTTCAATCCCTCTATTCATCGGACCAGGATGCATTATAAATACTTTCTTTTTTAACTTCAAAAATTTATCTCTGTCAATACCATAAATTTTACTGTATTCTTTAAGAGATGGGAGAAAATTTTCTCTCTGTCTTTCTTTTTGCAGTCTCAAAATGTAAAGAATATCTGCATTCTCTATGGCATCTTCAATTTTATAAGTTACCCTCACACCCATTTTCTCTATATCAAGAGGAATTAATGGTGGAGGCCCACATACAGTTACTTCTGCTCCAAGTTTCTTAAACCCCCATATATTTGAACGTGCAACCCTTGAATGGAGAATATCCCCTATTATTGAGATTTTAATACCTTTAATCCTTCCAAATTTCTCTTTAACAGTAAAAAGGTCAAGAAGCGCCTGTGTTGGATGTTCATGACAACCATCACCTGCATTTATCACAGCACATGATACATTTTTACTTATAAGGTATGGGGCACCCGCAACAGAATGCCTGATTATAAAACAGTCAACTTTCATTGCCTCTATATTCTTTGCAGTATCCACAATAGTTTCTCCTTTTGAAATGGAAGATGTTGAAACATCAAAACTCAAAACATCTGCAGATAACCTTTTTGCAGCAAGTTCAAAAGATGTCTTTGTCCTTGTGCTTGGTTCAAAGAAAAGATTGACGATTGTTTTTCCTCTCAAAGCAGGGACTTTTTTCACTGCTCTTGTACTGACTTCCTTAAATGATTTTGCAGTATTGAGAATCAGTTCTATTTCTTCCCTGCTCAAATCCTCAAGAGCTATTAAATCTTTCCTTTTCCATTCCATCATTTTTTCTCAATTACAACTTCATCTTTCCCATCCATCTCTTTAACCTTAACTTCCACAATCTCTTCCTTTTCAGTCTCTATTACCTTTCCAACAAAATCAGGCTGTATTGGAAGTTCCCTGTGGTTTCTATCAATCAGAACAGCAAGCCTTATAAGAGAAGGTCTTCCAAAATCTATGATTGCATCAAGTGCAGCCCTTACAGTCCTTCCAGTGAAAATTACATCATCAACAAGCAATATTTTCCTTTCATTTATATCAAATTTAATATCAGTTTCAGAAATTACTGGATTTGCTCCAATTTTGCTGAAATCATCTCTGTAAAGGGTTATGTCAAGAAAACCTATCGGTATCTCTCTCTTGTATTTTTTCTGCAAAATACCTCTCAATCTTTCAGCAAGTATATCCCCCCTCCTTTTTATACCGATAATTGCAAGATTCTCAAGCCCAACACTCCTCTCAATTTCCTTTGCAAGATTTTCAATAACTTCTGACATCTCTTTTGCATTGAGTGCTTTCTTTTCCATATTTGTTATGATACCATAATCATTGTTAAATTTAAATTTTTGTAATTTCTCTGGATGGAATGGTATAATAGAGAGTAATTAAAGGAGGAGAGAATGAAAAAATTTTTGATAATCTTTCTCATATTTCTCTTCCCCTGTCTTCTATATTCACAGATATCCCCAGATGTTGATGAGATTAAAGATGTTTTTAAAAAGATTGAATCTGCAATAAAAAATGGAGATGAAGACCTTGTTGATATATTTAAAGAGGCTCTGGAAATTGAGAAAAGGGCAACAACTCCATCAATTGCAAAGATGATTTGTGAAAAAATATGCAAAAAATCTTCTATTTCTGAAAAAGAATTTAAAGAATTGAGGGAAAAATTCTCATTTTTTGATATTGTTGTTGGTTATGGATTGAGCAGGGCTTTAAATATCTCTCTTATGGATGTTATGAAGAAGAAAGAGAAAAAGGAATGGAAGGAAATTCTTCCTGAATATTACAGATATAAAGATTCCATAATTTCAGAGATAAGAAAGATAAATCCACCAAAAAAACATTAAATTTTATAATCCTCTGAGTAATCTTCCAGCAAGAGATGAAGGCAATCCCTTCTCCAGAATTTTTTCCTTTGTTATTTCCACAGGGTATTCAATTCTGAAAAGTTCAAAAATCTTTTTTTCATCATCATATATTCCAGCACATGCAAAAGGAAATCCATCTCTTGGCTGCCCAACACTTCCAACATTTATCATATAAATATAATTTTCCTCTATTTTCACTTTTAAACTCCCGCTAAAATCACATGGTATTACTTCAACTTTTTCTTCTTTTTGCTTTTTCCTGAAACATATGGGAAAGTGGGTATGACCATTGAAGCACAATCTTTTTTCCAGTGCCTGGAAGGCTCTTTTTGCCTGTGATTGAGAAAGGATATATCCCTTTGTTGGGTTTGATGGGCTTGCATGTAAGAACAATATATCACCTTTCTCTATCTTTTCAGGCCATCTTTTAATCTTTTCAAAATTTTCGGGTGATAGATTGGAAATTGTCCATTCTAAGGAGATTCTTGCATCTTCACTGAAATTTGAAAGGTCTCCTTTCAATATACCTTCCTCATGGTTTCCAAGTGTAAATTCTGGATTTTCATTGTAAAGTAATTCCAGACATTCATTTGGGTTTGGCCCATATCCCACCACATCTCCAATAACTATCAGTTTATCAATTTTCCCTTTTAAAAAACCGATAACCTTCTGGAGGGCTTCAAGATTACCATGGATATCAGAAATTATTCCATACACCATATTGATTTAATTTTACCCCCATACCGATTGCCTTTCCAATCCTTTTATGGTAATTTATTTTCTATGGTTTCTGGAATAAAAGGAATAATTTTTGATTTTGACGGCACTCTCTTTATCTCCTCCATAAATTTCAAGATTATAAGGGAAAGGATTATCAAATTGGCAAATAGAATGGAATTGAAAATTCCAGAGAAAGATATGCCTGTCCTTGAACTCATAGAGAATATCAGAAAACTTAACAGAAACAGGAAGGAGAAAGATTTATTTGTTGAAAAGGCAAAGGAGATTCTGGAAGAAGAAGAGATGAAGGCAGTGGAGACAGCAAGGCCTGTTTCTGGTGCAGAGAGCGTTTTAAAGATGTTAAAAGAGAATGGTATAAAGATAGGGATAATAACGAGAAATTGCTCAAAGGTTGTAATTCCTCTTCTCAAAAAATATAACATTCCCTATGATACTGTTTTGACAAGGGATGAGGTTAAAAAAGTAAAGCCACATCCTTCACATATAAAAGAGATGATAAAAAAACTCTCACTTAAAAAGGAACAGGTAATTGTTGTTGGAGACCATCCTTTTGATATAAAGGCTGCAAATTCTGTTGGGGTAAAGAGTATAGGCGTACTTTCTGGTGGAAGGGAATGGTTTGGAGATGTGAATCCTGATTTTGTATTTGAGGATATAAATGGAATTAAATACCTTTTTGGATTTGAATCTCTTAAACCAGGAAAGATACCGAATTTTCTCCTCTCTTATCTTTTAAAAAAATATACAATTGTAAGTGAAGATGTTCTTGCAGGGCCTGGAGTTGGAGTTGATTGTGCTTTTTTCAGAGAAAGGAAGGGAATAATAGGTGTAAAGACAGACCCTATTACTCTTGTTGGAAAGGATATCGGTTTTTATCTTGTCAATATAAATGTGAACGACCTTGTTGTAATGGGAGCAATCCCAAAATATCTTCTTACAACTTTAATTTTCCCTGAAGGTATAAAGTTTCCTGAAATAGAGGAGATATTTTCTCAGATTAACAGAGAATGCAGAAAATTTAATATAAAGTGGATAGGTGGACATACAGAAATATCTGAAAGTGTGAGTCAACCTGTATGCTGCGGGACTCTTCTCGGTATTCCTGTAAAGAAGATAAAGGAAAGTAAGATAAAAAAAGGTGATAGTTTAATTCTTATCAAGGAAGTGGGAATTGAGGCAGCCTCAATAATTGTAAGAGAAAAATGGGATGAACTTAAAAATTTTTTCAGTGAGAGGTTTTTAAAAAAGGTTGCAGATTCAATTTATAATCCAGGTATAAGCATTTATTCTGAAGCCATTGAATTATGGGAAAAATTCAATATCTGTGGTATGCATGACCCAACTGAAGGTGGGATTTCAGCAGGGATTTATGAACTTTCTGAAAGATATAATGTTGGGTTTCTCGTCTATTCTGAAAAGATAAAGATTTTCCCTCCTCTTAAAAGAATCCTTAAATATTTCAAAATCTCTCCTTATGGAGTAATCTCATCCGGGTGCATCCTTGCCATTGCTCCTTTTAAAGAAGCTATTAGGATTAAAGAATTCTTTAAAAATAAAAATGTCATCTGTGAAATAATAGGGGAAGTTATTGATAGAGATGAAGGGGTGAAGATTGTTGAAAAAGGGAAAGTCAAAAAATTCCCATTTTTTGAGACAGATGAGATAACAAAGATTTAATATGCCTTTCTGTAAATCTCAACTATATCCTGCTTTGATATACTCCTTGGATTATTCTCAATCGGGACAGAAACTTTAAGTGCATCTTCAGCCAGTTCACTGAAACTTTCAGAAGGGATTCCAAAATCCCTCAATCTTGGAATTTTGAATACTTCAAGAAAATTCTTTATTTCCTCAACCATTTTTACAGAGGCTTCCTCAAAAGATAAATCTTTCCATTCTTCATTCAATTCTTTTGCAAGAAATCCAAGTTTTTCTTTAATCTCTGGTAAATTGAATTCTAAAACATATGGAAGGAGAAGACCATTCCCAATCCCATGGGGAACTCCAAATTTTCCACCAAGTGGATAAGAGATTGAATGCACAGCTGTTACACCTGCATTTGCAAGTCCAATCCCTGCAAGAAAACTCCCGTAAAGCATATTTTCCCTTGCCTTCAAATCATTACCATTTGAGTAAGCTACCGGTAAATTTTTCCAGATAATCTTTACTGCATTGAGAGATATAATTTCTGTTAGGAAATTTGCCTTTCTGGACAGAAAACTTTCCATTCCATGGCAGAGAGCATCAAGACCTGTGGATGCAGTGATATCAGGTGGTAAAGTCAGTGTAAGGGAGGGGTCAAGTATTGCAAATTCAGGGTAAAGATATACACTGTTTATTCCTCCTTTTTTCTTCTCATCTTTTCTTATAAATACTGCAGTAAATGTAACTTCACTTCCTGTCCCTGCAGTTGTTGGAACCATAATTTTTGGAACCCCTGGAGAAGGTACTTTATCAATTCCCTGATAATCTCTTATTCTTCCCCCATTTGTTATAATAATTGAAGCACCTTTAGCAGTATCAAGGGTACTTCCTCCACCAATTCCAATCACACAATCACACCCATTTTCCTTCCCAAAATAACCGCATTCATCCCCTGTTTCAGTGGTCGGTTCACCTTCAATCTTATCAAAAACGACAAAATCAACGACCTTACCTATTATTGACTTTATCTTTGCAAATTTATCGGTCTTTGAGAAAAATTTATCAACAACGATAAGGATTTTCCTGCATTTTATCTTTTTTATAATATCAGGTATGGAAAGTACTGAATCGACACCATATATAACTTCAGGTTTACATAAGAATTTAAATCTTTTCATCCTGATAAAAAGTTTAGTTTCTTTCTCCTTTTTGTCAAATTTTATTTAAAAAACCTATTTGACACTTCCTCTTTTTCCAATTTAAATAATAAAGACTATGAAGTTAATATACAGTGATAAGTTCCTTGGATATAAAGAAAAAGGACATCCTGAAGGGCCTGAAAGACTCAGGGCTATCATTGATTTTTTAAAGAAAAAAGGGGTTGAAGAATTTATTGAACCTTCTCCCTGCAGTGAGGAAGATCTGCTTCTTGTCCATTCAGAGGAGCATATAAGGAAAGTTAAGGAAAACGATTTTTTTGACCCTGATACTCCAAATATCCCTGGAATTTATGAATATGCAATTCTTTCTGCTGGTTCTGCAATTATGGCTTCAGAATTTGCTTTAAATGGGGAAATAAGTTTTTCTCTTGCAAGGCCACCAGGCCACCATGCAGGTAAAAATTCAATAGAGGGATTCTGTTATTTTAACAATATGGCGATTGCAGTTAAAAAATTGCTCCTTCTGGATAAGAAAGTTGCAGTCCTTGACCTTGATGGACACCATGGAAATGGAACACAGGAAATTTTGAAAGATGAAAAAAATGCAATTTATGTATCAATCCATCAGTATCCTGCTTATCCAGGAACAGGGAGAACATCTTTTGGAAACTGCTATAATTTCCCTCTCCCGCCAGGGGTAAGTGAGAAAAAATATATGGAAAAATTTAAAGAGGCAATAGGAATAATTAAAGATTTTTCTCCTGATATCATAGGCATATCTCTCGGATTTGATGCCCACCAGCATGACCCACTTTTGGAACTCCCTCTTAAAGATAGCGATTACTACCTTATTGGAAAAGAGATAGGGAAACTTGGGATAAATTTCTTTGTTCTTCTTGAAGGTGGATACAATACTTTGACAATTGGAAATTCCTGCTATTGCTTTATAAAGGGAACAGAGATATGGAAAGGGAGTTAATAAGGGATTTCAAAAACCCTGACCCTGTTTACAGAAGTGCGCCATTCTGGTCATGGAATGATAAAATGGATGCTGAAGAGATTAAATTCCAGATTGAAAAGATGGAAGAAGGAGGATTTTCTTGCGGTTTTATACATCCAAGGATAGGTCTTATAACAGAATATCTCTCAGATAAATGGTTCAGATATGTTAGGGAGGCTGTTGAATATGCAGAGAAAAAAGGGAAAAGGATATATCTTTATGATGAGGATAGATGGCCTTCCGGTTTCTGTGGTGGTAAAGTGGCAGAAAAGAAGAGAAACAGAATAAAATTTCTGAGAGTTTTTAAAAAGGGTAAAAAGTATGGATATGAAATTGTGAATGGCCAGCCTGCTGAATGGTTCAATAACTTACCATATGTTGATACCCTTTCATACAGTTGTGTTAAAGATTTTATAAATTTGACTTACGAAAGGTATAAGAAAGAATTTGGAAAATTTTTTGGCTCTCTCATACCTGCCATATTTACAGATGAAGCAAATTTTATAT
Source organism: Candidatus Omnitrophota bacterium (assembly GCA_003644395.1). GTDB lineage: Bacteria > Ratteibacteria > UBA8468 > B48-G9 > JAFGKM01 > B48-G9. The sequence continues at coordinate 17,208 of QNCF01000003.1, read as the reverse complement.
CTTCTAAGCCTCCTGACAGTGAGAAAGTACATTATTTCCCATGGACAGATGGGTTTGAAAAAATTTTCAAAAATAGATATGGATATGACATCCTTGATAAACTGGAATACCTTGTTGAAGAAAAAGATGGGTTTGAGAAGGTGAGATATGATTTTTACAGATTGGTATCAGAATTATTTCTTGAAAATTATGGAAAGCAGATATACAGATGGTGTGAGAAAAACAATATAAATTTTACAGGCCATTACCTTTCAGAAGATACAGTTGAAGCACAGGTCAATGCTGTTGGAGATGTAATGGCTCTTTATCAATATATGCACTGGCCAGGGGTGGACCATCTTGGAAGAAATATAAAAAATCCAGTAACTTTGAAACAGTGCAGTTCTGTAAGTAACCAGCTCGGTAAGGAAAGGACACTCTGTGAACTTTATGGTGGTTCAGGACAGAACTTTTCGCTTTCTGAAAGGAAGTGGATAGGAGACTGGAATTTATCTCTTGGAATAAATTTTTTCTGCCCTCACCTTTACCTTTATTCTCTCAGGGGATGCAGAAAAAGAGACTGGCCTCCAACAATTTCACATCATCAACCATACTGGAATTGTCAGAAAGAGATTGAGGATTATTTCCAAAGATTGAATTTTATCATGAGCAGAGGGAAATTCATTGCTGATACAGTTGTTATACACCCTGTTGAAAGCGGATGGTGTCTTTCCGGTTCTGGAAGGATTAAAAAAATTGATAAATATCTTGCTGAACTTACAGAATCACTGCTTGAAAACAAAATAGAATTTGACTTTGGAAATGAGGCTTTAATTGAAAAATATGGAGATGTTAAAGATGGGAAATTTTTAATCGGAAAAATGGCTTATAAATATGTTGTGATTCCATCTTCAGTAACATTGAGAGAAAATACTGTAAAACTTCTTGAAAGATTTGCAGATGAAGGTGGTAAAATCTTTGCATGTAGAGATTTCCCCTGCCTTATAGAAGGGAGAAAGGATAAAGATCTTCTTTCTTCATTGAAAGAGAAGGTAATTTTCTTTTCTTCATATGATGAACTTTCCAGATTTTTAAGTTCGGAAAGGGATTTTGAAATTGATGGAGATGGTATATCACATATTTACATTCACAGAAGGATTCTTGAAGATTCTACTCAGATTATATTCCTTACAAATACTTCATTAAAAAGAGATGTGAAATTGAATCTGATAATTAAATGTATGGGAAAAGTATGGAAGGCAGACCCGTTTAAAGGAGAAATTAAACCTTTTGGAGTGGAAATTGAGAATGGAATGGTGAAGTTAAACCTTGATTTCCCACCTGTTGGTTCACATCTTCTCATATTTGAAAAAGGTAAAAAGCCATATGTAAAGATTGAGGATAATAAAAAACTCATCAGAGAAGACATTTTAAAGGGATGGAAATTTTCTTTAAAAAATCCAAATATTCTTCCATTGGATATATGCAGATACAGGAAAGGTAAAAGGTGGTCAGAGAAGATGTATATTCTGGAAGTCCAGAATATTTTTGAAAATGAAAACAGGAAAAGGAATGTGGAATTGCTTTTTGAATTCACTGTTGAAAAGAGCCTTTCAAATAGAAAATTGAATCTTGTTATTGAGGAGGGAGAAAAGTTTGAGATATATCTGAATGGTAAAAAAGTTGAGGGAAGAATAAAAGGGTGGTACATTGATAAATGCTTTAAAATTATAGAAATTCCAGAAGGTTATGTAAAGAATGGTAAAAATATTTTAATCCTTAAAAGATTCTTTGTTCCTCCTAAGAGAAAAAATACACTTATTTTTAAAGAAGGCGGGACAGAACTTGAACCGATTTATATTATGGGAGATTTTTCCCTTAATTTTAAAAAATCATACAGAAAAAATGGCATTTATTTCATGAAAGATTTCTCACTATCAAATCCAAAAAATATTACTGAAAAGGATTTAAATATTCAGGGTTATCCATTCTATTCAGGTGTTTTAACAGGAGAAAAGGAGATATATCTGGATAGGCTTGAAGGGAGATATTTCATTTCATTTGATAGATTTGAATGTATCGCTGCAAAAATAAATGTAAACGGCAAATATGCAGGATGCATTTATTTACCACCTTATCAGTTGGAAATTACTGAAAAATTGAAAAAGGGAAGGAATGAGATAAAAATAGAATTTTTAAGCAGTCTCAGAAATATTTTTGGCCCTCACCATTCAAAGACTGCAAAGCCTGAGTATGTTGTGCCTTCTTCTTTTTTAAAAGGGAAAAACTGGACTGATTTTTATTCTTCTGTCCCTTTTGGTCCAGGAAAGATAAAATTGGAGGTCTATTCAGATGGAACTTAAAGATTTAATGGGAAAAAAGAAGGTAATTATACTTGATGGAGCAATGGGAACATATATAAGTTCACTTTCTTTTAAAGAAAAGACTCCTGAAATTGCAAATATAATAAAACCAGACCTTGTAAAGAGAATACATAAAGAATATGTTGAAGCAGGAGCAGATATTATCCTCACAAATACATTTGGAGCAAACAGAGCAAGGCTCAAAGTTAAGGGACTTGTTGATAAAATAGAAGAGATAAATAAAAATGGGGCTGAGATTGCAAAAGAGGTTAAAAGAGAATACCCTGGAATACTGATTGCTGGAGATATTGGCCCTTCAGGTGATTTCCTTCAACCTTACGGAAATTTGAAAAAAGAAGATGCAGAAATGATATATACCGAGCAGGGAGAGATTCTTAAAAGTAGCGGTGTTGATTTTATCCTTCTTGAAACATTTTCAGACCTTGAAGAATTAAAAATTGCTTACAGGTCAATTAAAGAAAATGTCAATATTTGTGTGGTTCCCTGCATGACTTTCACCTCAAAAAATTACAGAACAATTATGGGACAGGGAATAGAGGATTTTATTATGTGGGCTGAAGAGGAAGGAGAGAAAATAATAGGGATAAATTGTGGTATGGGTTCAAAGGAGATGAAGGGAATTGTCAGAAAACTTGAGGGTAAAGATATTATTCTGTGGGTGAAACCAAATGCAGGGATGCCTGAACTTTCTGAAGGTAAAATTATATATCCTGAATCTCCAGAAGAATTTGTGGAAAACTGTGTTGAGATGGTGAAAATGGGAATAAAATTTATAGGAGGCTGTTGCGGAACCAATCCTGAGTATATAAAACTCCTTAAAAACAGAATTTACAATGAGGCTTGTTAAAGTAGTGGTTGATATCCCGCTTAACAGAGAATTCCTTTACCTTCCAGGAAAATTTGAAAATAAAATTTCTCCAGGGATGAGAGTCCTTGTCCCGTTTAGAAATCAGAAGAAAATAGGATGGGTTGTTGGATTTTCTGAAGAAAAAGAAGGCGAATACAAGGAAATATTGAAGGTATATGATAAAGAGGTGCTTTTAACACCAGAACTTCTTGAGTTATCAAAAAAAATTTCCGATTACTATTTCTCATCTTATGGAGAGGCTCTTTCAGCGATTAGCAAAAATTTATCATTGAAAACCATACATGTTGAGGAGAAAGAGATTAAAGAAAGGAAATATTACAAAACAGAAATTCCTGAAAGTCTCATTTCCTCAATCATGAAAGAATCTTTCACAAAAGTTTTTATCCGTTTTAAAAAAGAAGAGGTAAAAGAAAAGGTATATTTTGACATTCTGGCTTCAATAAAAGATGGTTCAGCAATTCTTCTATTTCCACAGATTTACAGGGCACAGAAATATTATGAAAAATTTAAAAAGTATTTTGGCGAAAATATTATCTTCTTCCATGGAAGTTTGAGTAAGAAAGAGAAGACAGCACTCTGGTTGAGGATGCTGAAGGGTAAAAATCTCATTGTTATTGGAACAAGAATTTCTGTTTTTTCTCCACTCAGAGATTTAAAATTGATAATCATTGATGAAGGAAGCAATTTCTCATATAAGGAGAAGCAGACACCGAAATATGATACTTTTAAAGTTGCTGAATGGAGAGCAAAAGATAGAGGGATACCTCTGGTAATTGGAGAAAATATATTCTCAGTTGGAGAGTATTATATGGTGAAAGAAAGAAAAATCCCTGTTTTTGAATTCCCCAGAGAAAAAGTTATCCATCCTCCCATCCAGATTTTCCATTTGAGGAAAGAGAAGATGGATAATAGACTTCCATTTTTTACAAGAGAGACTGCATTTCTTTTTGAACAGACTTTATTGAAAAAAGGAAAAATAGGAATACTCCATAATCGGAAAGGGATACCAGAATTTATTATGTGTGAGATATGCAACTATAAATTTTTATGTGATAAATGCAACGGTTTGCTTATAATTTTGAATAATAAAAAGGTTATGTGCAAATTATGCAATACTGAATTTCCTTTTCCAGAAAAGTGCCCTCAGTGTGGAAGCAGAAAGATTATACAGAAGACTTACGGGCTTGAAAAGATCAAAACAACAATCCAGCAGAATTACCCTTCTTTAAAACTGGTCAAAAAGATGGATGAAGATGGAGAGATAGGAGAATTCAATGTCCTTCTTGCAGCAAAATCAATTGAAAGGATTATTGAGGAAGTTGAATTTTCACTTCTCATCTTTGTAAATGGAGATATGTTTTTCAATTTCCCTGATTATAAAGCAGAGGAGGATTTCTTCCTTTTTGTGAATAAAATAATTTCAAAAGTGAAAAATGAAGATTGCAAAATCATTATACAGACTCCAAATCCATATTTGACAATCTATAAATCCCTGAAAGAGAATAAACCTGAAATTTTTTATGAAAAGGAAATTTCAATAAGGAGATTCCTTCTCTATCCACCATTTACAAATATTATCAAAATTGAAATTGAGGGTAAAAAAGTTGAAAGACTTGAAGAAAAAGCAAGAAAAATTGAAGAGTATCTTAAAAGGGAGAAAATCTTTGTTGCATATTCTGGTTTTTCCTATCCTCCATTAAAAAAAGGAAAATATATTTATAAATTTCTCATAAAAACAGAAAGAATAGAAGATGTAAGGGAAGAAATGGAAAAATTGAAGGAAGATTTCTCTGTATCCATAGACGTTAATCCAGAGAGGATTTAATATTGACAGTGGAGGTAAATTGGGGTATTTAGATGTGTATTGAAAAAAGGAGAAAAAAATGAATTTCCCTATTATAGATGAAGAAAAATGTGTGGGGTGTGGTATCTGTGCTGATGCCTGCCCAAAGAATGTGATTGAGATAGTTGAAAATGTTGCGAAGGCAGTGAGGATAAAAGATTGTGATGGTTGCCAGGTATGTGCTGAGAGCTGTCCAAATGATGCTATAAGGATGCAGGAGATATGAAAATTTATCCTGATTTGAGTGAATTTAAATTTTTTGCTGAAAAGTACAATGTAATTCCAGTATTCACAGAAATACTGGCAGATTTAGAAACACCTGTTTCAGCATTTCTGAAGTTAAGGAAAGGGCCCTACAATTTTTTACTTGAAAGTGCTGAGCAGGAAGAAAAAACAGGAAGATATTCCTTTATCGGTTTTGAACCTGAACTTGTTATTAAAGGGGAAAATGGCAAGGTAGAGATTATAAATACAGATTCTGGTGGAAAAAGAGTAGAAAAATGCCAGGACCTTCTCAAACCTGTTGAAGGATTACTTAAAAATTACAATCAACCATACTTCCCTTTCTTACCAAAATTCACAGGAGGATTTGTTGGATATATCTCCTATGATTTTGTCAGATACATTGAAAAATTACCAGATTTAACAGAAGATACTGTTAAATTTCCAGAGATATACTTCATTCTTGTAAGGAATATTGTGATATTTGACCATTTTAAAAGGAAAATTATCCTGATTTCAAATGCTTTCCCGCAGAAGGATAAAAAAGAAAGTTATTCCAGGTGTGTTGAAAATCTTGAGTCCATGAAAAAGAAACTTGAAAAAAACCTTTTTATAGTTGAAAGTTCTCAGAAATTTAAGAAAGGTGGGAAATTTAAAAGCAATTTTTCAAAAGATGAATTTAAAAGCATAGTGAAAAGGGCAAAAAGATACATATATGATGGTGATATAATACAGGTTGTTCTTTCTCAGAGATGGGAAAGGGAAATAGATGTTGAACCTTTTTATATATACAGAATGTTGCGTTCAGTTAATCCATCCCCTTATATGTTCTATCTTGAACTCGGAAATTGCATCCTTATAGGTTCTTCTCCAGAGATTCTTGTCAGACTTGAAGGGAAAAAGGCAATTGTAAGGCCCATAGCAGGTACAAGGAGAAGGGGAAAGGATGAAAAGGAGGATATGAAATTGCAGGAGGAACTTTTGAATAATGAAAAGGAAAGAGCAGAACATATAATGCTTGTTGACCTTGGAAGAAATGACCTTGGCAGAGTCTGTAAGCCAGGGACAGTTAAGGTAACAGAACTTATGAAGATAGAGAAATATTCACATGTTATGCATATTGTCTCCAATGTTGAAGGTGAGATTTCAAGGGGGAAAAATCAATTCCATCTTTTGAAATCTTCATTCCCTGCAGGTACAGTCACAGGTGCTCCAAAAATAAGGGCGATGGAGATAATTGAAGAACTTGAAAATGAAAAAAGAGGCCCTTATGCTGGAGCAGTTGGATATTTCAGTTTTAATAAAGATATTGATTTCTGCATAACAATCAGAACATTTTTCATAAAAGATAACAAAGTTTATGTTCAGGCAGGTGCAGGGATAGTTGCAGATTCTGACCCTGAAATGGAATACCAGGAGACAGTTAATAAAGTTAGGGCATTGACTGAAGCATACAATCTATCAAAGGAGATTTAGATGATAGTTGTGATAGATAATTATGATTCTTTTGTTTACAATATTGTGCAGTATTTGGGAGAATTCACAGAGAAGATAAAAGTTTACAGAAATGATGAAATTACAGTTGAAAAGATAAAATCCATAAAACCTGAAAGGATTGTGATATCTCCAGGGCCTGGAAGACCTGAAAATGCAGGGATATCAAATGATGTTATAAGAGAATTTAAGGGTAAGGTTCCAATTCTTGGTGTATGCCTTGGACACCAGTGTATCGGATATGTTTTTGGATGTAAAATTGTAAATGCTAAAAGATTGATGCATGGAAAGACTTCTCTTATAAGGCATAATGGTAAGGGTATTTATAAAAATATAAAAAATCCATTTCTGGCAACAAGATACCATTCTCTTGTGATTGATAAAGACAGTGTTTCTGATGAACTTGAAATTGATGCCTGGAGCGATGATAATGAAATAATGGGGATAAGGCATAAAAAATATAAAATTTTTGGTGTGCAGTTCCATCCAGAATCAATTTTGACAGAGGAAGGAAAAAAACTGTTGAAAAACTTTCTTGAAATTTAATGAAAATAAAAATTCCTCCTCCAGTTTCTGGTGGTCTTATAATTTCCTACAAATGTAACAGTGGATGTATTCACTGCCTTTATAATTGCGGTAATGAATGGAATGAATGGATAGATGTGAAAGATGCTGAAAGGTATCTTAAATTGCTTAAATCCACAGGGACTTTCAGAAGCCTCCATATTACAGGTGGTGAGCCATTTATGAATTTTGATTTATTATGTGAAATAGCCCGGATATGTAAAAAAACTGGAATACCGACATTTGTTGAGACAAATTGCTTCTGGGCAGTTGATGATGAGAAGACCGAAAGAAGACTTAAAGAGATTAAAAAAAGCGGGATTGAGTCAATCCTTATAAGTTGTTCACCTTTTTATCTTGAGAAGATACCTTTTGAAAATTTCAAAAGGTGTTTGAGGATTTCTGAAGATGTATTTGGAAAGGAGAATGTGATGGTTTACACAAGAGAGGGGTGTGACTGGATAGAATCAATTGGAATAAAAGGGAAAATAAGTTTCCATGATTTTATAAAAAAAGTTCCGCATGAAAGTTTTATAAAATTTTTGAAGAATTATATTGTTCCAAAAGGTAAATGCCTTTATACACTTGAAAATTTCTTTTACAAATATCCTGCTGAAAAATTTTTAAAACAAAATTGCATTGCAGATTTTTTAAATCCATACCATATCCATGTTGACCTTTACGGAAATTACATTACAAGTTTCTGCGGTGGGATAAGTATAGGGAAAATTGAAGAAGTGCTCAGGGATGGAATAGATTTTGACAGGAAGATAATTCTGAAGATGTTGAGCAGAAATATTGGAGAATTTCTTCAATGGGCTGAAAAACTGGGATATAAAAGGAAGGATGGATATATAAATAAATGCCATATTTGCCTTGATATAAGGAGATACCTTGTTGTTGAAAAAAATATGGAATTTGAAGAACTCCAGCCAGCAGGTTTTTATAAAAGACTTCCCTGAATCTCCTCATATTTACCTTTCAAAAGAGACTGTTTTTTGTATAAATTTTTCAGGTCACTGATTGTATTTATATCCTGTTTCCCTTTGTCTTCTCTTATCCCTTTTATTCTTGCAAATCTCAATGCAAAACCAGAATCATAGACAGGACTTTTCTGTATCTCATCAAAAATAACCTCCACAACAATTTCAGGTTTGACAAAAATTGTTCTCCCCTTTTGAGAAATTTTTAAACTGAGGAGCCTTCCTGTTAAATTTTTCAACTCTTCATCACTCAATCCTTTAAATGTTTTACCAACACACATAATTTTACGTTTTTCATCATCCATTATTCCAAGATACAGATCTGAAAGATAATTTTTTCTCCTTCCATATCCCCATTCAGCACCTATTATCACAAGGTCAAGTGTATTTATTTTCTTTATTTTTAACCAGTTTTTCCCTCTTGTCCCAGGAATATATGGAGACGATATATTCTTAACCATAATCCCTTCATGCCCAAGAGAAATTGCCTTTTCAAAATAATTTTCCGCATCTTCCAGTCTTTCTGGCTCAAATTTCTCAACCACTTGGATTTCTCTTCCAATTTCTTCAAGCAACCTTCTCCTTTCACAATAAGGAAGGTCAATAAGGAGTTTACCATTCAAAAATAAAATATCAAACAGGAAAATCTTAACAGGTATTCCAGAAAATGTAATATCCCTTTTCCTTCCTGCTCTTCTCATCAGATACTGGAAAGGCAATGGTTTACCTTCTCTATCAACCCCTATTATTTCCCCTTCAACAACAATACTTTCCACCTTTATCTTTTTAATTTCCTTAACAATCTCCGGAAAAGAATCTGTTATATTTTCAAGATTCCTTGAAAATATAATAACTTTCTCCCCTTCTTTATGTATCTGAGCCCTTATCCCATCCAGTTTGTATTCAATTGCAACTTTACCTTTATGGAGGGAGATTGCTTCTTCTATTGAATTTGCTGTCTCTGCAAGCATTGGAAAGAGAGGGTTGAATATTTTAAATTCAATATCCCTTATACCATCCTTTCCTCTTGTAAGACCTTCAAACAGAACTTTTTTGATATCTCCTGAAATAAGGAAACTCCTTTCAATCTCTTTTTTATCAATATTGAGGATAAAAGATAAAGATTCAATGAGCAAACCTTCCTTCACTCCATGCCTCATCTCACCAATAATTGATTTTACTATGTATTTTGCCTCTAAAGGGTTTGCCCTTTCCAGTATATCTGTCAGAATTTTCTCCTTTTCCTCCTTTGAAAAATCCCCTTTTATTTCAGATATCCGGACAAATTCTTCGTAAACTTCTTTGATGGTAAGGGCTGGCTTTATTTTATCCCTATTTATTTCATAAAATATCTCTTTTACAGCCTCACCAAAATCTCCTGTCTTTGCAAGAAAATCAGAGAATCTTTTCCCTGAAATTTTCTCAATTATTCTGATTATTCCACCTTCCCTTATTCCAAGTTTTTTCTCAGCAGATATTTTACCAAGCAAAAATGTTAAAACAGGCCCGATTTCTTCCTTATCAAGTTTTAACAGAAAATCAGAGAGAATCTTTATTTTTTCTTTCCTCTTTGCTGTCTTTCCAATTTCTTCACACAGGAGAGAAAAATCAATGAAAAGAGTCTTTCCCATATTAAAATTTTACTCCAGATTTTTAATAAAGGTATAATACAGAAAATGGACAGATTTAAACTTGTCTCTGATTATAAACCTGCAGGAGACCAGCCAAAGGCGATTGAAAAATTAATAAAAAATCTTGAAAAGGGGGAAAAATACCAGACACTCCTTGGTGTGACTGGAAGCGGTAAAACATTCACAATGGCAAGTGTTATAGCGGCTGTTAACAGACCAGCCCTTATAATCTCCCATAATAAAACACTTGCAGCACAGTTATATGGAGAATTCAGACAGTTTTTCCCTGAAAATAAGGTGAGGTATTTTGTCAGTTATTATGATTATTACCAGCCAGAGGCATATATCCCTGAGACAGATACATATATTGAGAAGGATGCTTCAATAAATGAAGATATTGATAGATTGAGACTTGCTGCAACAAGCGCAATTTTATCTGCAAGAGATGTTATAATTGTCGCAAGTGTCTCCTGCATATACCCCATAGGAAGTCCAGATGACCACAGAGCAATGATGTTGCATCTTACAAAAGGACAGATTGTTGGAAGGAAAGATATTCTGAAAAGGCTGGTTGAGATCCAGTATGAAAGAAACGATTTTGACCTTACAAGAGGGAAATTCAGGGTGAGGGGAAATCTGATTGAAATAATACCTTCATATGAAGAGATAGGTGTGAGAATTTATCTTATTGGAAACCAGGTTGTAAAATTGCAGAGATTTGACCCGCTGACAGGAAAAGTTATATCTGAGGAAAATGAAATAGGGATATACTCTGCAAAACATTTTGTCACCCCGAGAGATAAACTTGAAAGAGCGATAGAATCAATAGAAGAGGAACTTGAAGAAAGGGTTAAATATTTTAAAGAAAGGAAGAAATATCTGGAAGCGGAAAGACTTGAAAGGAGAACAAGATATGATATTGAAATGCTCCGTGAACTTGGGTATTGCCATGGTATTGAAAATTATTCAAGGCATCTTTCAGGAAGATTACCTGGAGAAAGACCAGAAGTTTTACTTGACTATTTCCCGAAGGATTACATTGTCTTTATTGATGAGTCCCATGTTACTATCCCACAGTTGAGAGGGATGTATTTTGGAGACCGTTCAAGGAAACTCACCCTTGTTGAATATGGATTCAGACTTCCATCAGCACTTGATAATAGACCATTGAAATTTTCAGAATTTGAAAAACTTGTTAATCAGGTTATATTTGTCTCAGCAACTCCAGGAAAATATGAATTGAATAAATGTGGAGTTAAGAGAATTGGAGAAAGTTCACCACTTGTTGTTGAGCAGATAATAAGACCGACTGGACTTGTAGACCCACCCATAATTGTAAAACCAACAGCCAACCAGATAGATGATTTGATAACACAGATAAGGAAGAGAGTTAAGAAAAACCAGAGAGTCCTTGTAATTACAATAAGCAAACACCTTGCAGAGGAGATTGCTGATTATCTCAGAGAACACGGTATAAAAGTCCAGTATCTCCATTATGAAATAGATACACTTGAGAGAGTTGAAATTCTTAAAGGGTTGAGAGAAGCAAAATTTGATGTTCTTGTGGGGATAAACCTTTTAAGGGAGGGGCTTGACCTTCCTGAAGTGAGTCTTGTCGCTATACTTGATGCTGATAAGGAAGGATTTTTGCGTTCAGAGACATCCCTTATACAGATAGCTGGAAGGGCTGCAAGGAGTGTTGATGGAGAAGTTATAATGTATGCAGACAGAATTACTGAGGCTATGAGACTTGCTATAGAGGAGACGGAAAGAAGAAGAAAAATACAGATGGAATATAACAGAAAGCATAATATTACACCCAGGTCTATCCAAAAACCTGTATATCAAAGTTTAAGTGAAATTATAGGGAGTAAAAGAAGGCATGAGGAAAGAATCATCAGGGAAAAGGAAGAGGAATTTTATGGTAAGGATCTGTCAAGAATATTGAGAAGGCTTGAAAAGAAAATGATGGCTGCAGCAAAAAGACTTGACTTTGAAGAAGCAATCTATTATAGAGAGAAAATTAAGAAGTTAAAGCAGGAAAGGTAAGATAGATTTTATTGACAAATAACAAATATAAAATTAATATATTTCTACTGGGCCGCTAGCTCATCGGGTAGAGCACCGCCCTTTTAAGGCGGGGGTGGCAGGTTCGAGTCCTGCGCGGCCTACTCAAAAAGGAGAAAAAATGATAAGAAAATACGAATTGTGTTTTCTTCTGAATCCTGAACTTGGGGATGAGGAAGTTGAAAAAGAAGCAGATGTTGTGGAAAAAATAATTAAAGACAAAAACGGAGAGGTTGTGAAAAGAGAACTTTGGGGAAGGAAAAAACTTGCTTATCCAATAAATAAAAAAGAAGAGGCAATTTATTACCTTTTCTATTTTAAAGCAGACCCTTCCTCAATTATTGAAATTAGAGAGGGTTTGAAATCAAGAGGAAATATTATGAGACATTTAATTCTCCAGAGGAAAAAACTTCCAGGTGAACTGGAAAATGCCGGGGCCCAATCTAAATAAAGTCTTTCTCATTGGTAGATTAACAAAAGACCCGGAGTTAAGATATACTCCATCGGGTCAGGCAGTTACTACTTTCAGACTTGCAACAAATAAAGAATATATGACAAAAGAAGGGAAAAAGGAAGAGACATGCTATGTTACTGTTGTATCATGGGGAAAACAGGCAGAGGTATGTGCAGAGTATTTAAAAAAAGGGAATTTAGTATTTGTTGAAGGGAGATTACAGTACAGAACATGGGAAACACAGGATAAGGAAAAAAGGTCTACTCTTGAAGTAAGGCTGGAAAATTTACAGTTTCTTGAAAAACCAGATATTAATATACCTTCAGAAGGAGAGGAAAATGGCGAAGAAACGTAAAGGATGTCCTTTTTGTAAGGAGAATATTGAGGAGATTGATTATAAGGATATAGGGAGAATAAGAAGGTTTGTAAGTGGGAGAGGGAAAATTCTCTCATCAAAATTAACAGGTGTATGTGCAAAACACCAGAGGATGCTTGCAAGAGCAATAAAGAGAGCAAGATTTTTAGCACTTTTACCATTCATCCAGATTTAAAATGAAGGTTTTATTTTTAAAAGACCTTGAGGGTAAAGGGAAAGAGGGAGAGGTTAAGGAAGTAAAGGATGGATTTGCAAGGAATTATCTTATTCCAAGAGGTATTGCAGTTGAAGCGACTGAAGAAAATTTGAGAAAGTTTGAAGAGAAAAAGAGGATAGAAGAATACAGGGAAAAGAAAAGGCTTACAATTGCAAAGGATATAAAAAAGAAAATAGACAAACTCTCACTGACAATAAAAGCAAAAGCAGGTCAGGATGATAAATTATTTGGAGCAATTACTTCAGAAGACATTTCAAAAGAGATAAAGAAAGTTTCAGGAATAGATATTGATAAACACCAGATTGTTCTTGAGGAACCGATTAAAAAACTTGGAATTTATAAAATTCCTGTGAAAGTTGATGAAAAAGTCACTGCATTTTTAAGGATATGGGTTATAAAAGAAGAATAAAATGCCCAGAAAGAAAAAGGAAGAAATTCTTGATAGAGTCCCTCCCCAGAATATTGAAGCAGAAAAAGCACTGCTTGGTTGTATGATGATCGACGAGGAAGCGAGAATAAAATCCATTGAATCAATAAGGAGTAATTTTTTTTATTTGAAAGCCCACCAGCAAATTTTCTCTTCAATAGTAAAATTATTTGAAAAAGGAGAAAAATGTGATCTGATAACACTCTCAAACCAGCTCAAACAGGAAGGGAAACTTGAAGAAGTTGGTGGTATAGATTACTTGACTGAACTTGTGGAGATTATCCCGACTTCTGCAAATGTGGATGAGTATATAAAGATAGTGAAGGACAAGTATATTTTGAGGAGTTTAATATCAAATGCAAACCAGATCATTACAGAAGCAATGAATGAGCCAGAGGAAGTTGAGGCACTTCTTGATAAAGCAGAATCCCTTATATTTGAAGTATCACAGCATATGATTGAAAGGGAAGCATATCCTATGAAGGAACTTGTAAAGGAAAATATTGAATTGTTTGAACAGATACATTTAAAAAAGAAAAGAGTCACAGGGCTACCAACAGGTTTTATAGAACTTGATAATATGACAACAGGTTTACACCCTTCAGACCTTATAATAATTGCATCAAGACCATCAATGGGAAAGACTGCACTCGCATGTAATATTGCTTTAAATCTCACAGTGGGTGTTGAGAAGTATCCAATATTGATTTTCAGTCTTGAAATGAGCAAGGAACAACTTGTTCAGAGAATGTTATGTGCAGAGGCAAAGATAAACCTTAAAAATTTAAGACAGGGAATTCTATCTGATGATGATATGGGGAGGTTGATGCTTGCTGCCGGGAGGCTTGAACAATCACCAATCTTTATAGATGATACTCCTTCCTTAAATATTTTTGAACTGAGAGCAAGAGCAAGAAGATTGAAAGCAAAAGAGGATATCCAGCTTATAATAGTTGATTATCTCCAGCTTATGAGAGGAAGGGGAAAGGCTGAAAATAGACAGCAGGAAATAAGTGAAATATCCGCAGCTTTAAAAAGCCTTGCCAAAGAACTCAATATCCCTGTTATTGCTGTCTCCCAGTTAAGCAGAGCAACAGAACAGAGGGAAAGGAAAAGACCTCATCTTTCAGATTTAAGAGAAAGTGGAGCGATTGAGCAGGATGCAGACCTTGTTTTGCTTTTATATAGAGATGAATTCTACCACCCAGAAAATGAGGAAAATAAGGGTATAGCAGAAATTATAATAGCAAAACAGAGAAATGGGCCTACTGGCAGTGTTTTCCTTACTTTTCTGAAAGAATATACGAGGTTTGAAAATTACACCCCCAGAAAAGAATAAAATGTATTCATTTGTTGAAGTGGTGGGAAGGAAATTTTTGGAGATTACACAGTATATTGGTTCTCTTTCCCTACTCTCCTTAAATGCAATCAAAAAAATTTTTAAAAAAGAAAAAAGGAAAACCCATATCCTGAAATATATAGACGAAATCGGAGTGAATTCCTTCCCGCTCATAGGGATACTCTCCCTGTTTACAGGAATGGTGATGGTAATGGAAAGCGCAAATACTTTGAAAAAATTTGGGGTGCAGTATTATTCAGCCGGTCTTGTAAGTATATCAATGATAAGGGAAATAGGACCTGTCCTTGTTGCTTTAATTGTGGCAGGTAGAGTTGGAGCATCAATAACAGCAGAGATCGGTACAATGAAGATTACAGAGCAGATAGATGCACTGGAAGTTCTTGCTGTTGACCCTGTAAGTTATCTTGTAACACCAAGATTGATTGCTGGAATTATCGGTATTCCGGCACTTTTCTTTCTTTCAAATTTACTTGCTATTGTGGGGGGTTTTATAATAGGTGTTTTTCTTGTTGGGATAAGTTCAGGGATGTATCTTTATCAGACTTTCAGGTTTATAAGTATCAGGGATTTAATTGTTGGGATAATAAAAATTGTTGTGTTCAGTATTATAGTTATATGTGTATCATGCCATCAGGGATTCCAGACAAAAGGTGGGGCAGAAGGTGTTGGTAAATCAACAACAATCAGTGTGGTTGTATCTTTCTTCCTTGTAATTTTTGCAAATTTAATCCTTACTGCTATCTTTTATTTCTTAAAATGATTGAAGTCAGAAATTTAAAGGTGAGATTTGGAAATAAGGTTGTTCTGGATGGATTGAATCTTAAAGTTGAAAAAGGGGAATCCCTTGTTATTATTGGGCCTTCTGGATGTGGAAAGACTGTATTTTTGAAAACAATTCTTGGATTGATAGAACCAGAAGAGGGGGAAATTATAATAGATGGGAGAAATATTGTAAAATGCAATAAAAATGAAATTTTTAAAATAAGAGGGAAAATGGGAATGGTATTCCAGAGTTCGGCTCTTTTTGATTCTTTAAGTGTATGGGAAAATGTTGGTTTTTATCTTTTACACCATTCAAAACTTGGAGAAAAAGAAGTTAAGGAGAAAGTAAGAGAAATACTTAAAGCGGTGAAACTTGAGGGAGTTGAAGACCTTATGCCAGAAGAATTGAGTGGAGGGATGAAAAAAAGAGTGGCAATAGCAAGGGCATTGATAAGCAAACCAGAAATTCTTTTATATGATGAACCCACAACAGGGCTTGACCCGATTACCTCTAAGAGCATCATGCAGTTGATGAAAGAGATACATGAGAATTTTGGTACAACAGATATTACTGTAACCCATGATATAAAACTCACCTCCTTTATCGCAGAAAGAATTGCAGTTCTGGAAAATGGTAAAATTAATGAAACAGGAAGTTTTGAAGAATTGATGAAAAAATCTGAAAATGCCCTTATAAAATCTTTCCTTGAAATGGAGAGGAAAAATGAAGAAAGGAATGGGAATTGAGTTTAAAGTCGGCTTTTTCATAATCCTTGGTATTCTGGCTTTACTTTTATATCTATTTTCAGTTGGTAAATTTGGAGAGATGGGGGGATATGAGATTAAAGTTGAATTTAATTATGTTGGTGGACTTGATATAGGTTCTCCTGTTAGAGTAAGTGGAGTGAGAGTTGGAGAGGTGAAGGATATTAAAGTTTTATATGGAGTAAAACCAACAGTTATTGTGACTTTAAAGTTAAAGCCAGAGGTAAAGATTGGAAAACACAGCAGAATAACCATAAGGAGCCTTGGGATAATTGGAGAAAAATATGTTGAAATATACCCATCTGTTGAAGAAAAAGAAATTATATTGCCTGGTGAGATTGTTAGAGGAATAGACCCTTTGCCACTGGAAAGATTTGTAAATATGGGAGAAGATATTATAAGGAATTTAAATGCAGTACTTTTGAGTATCAGAAAGATAGTCGGTGGGAAAGATATACAGAGAAATATTAAAGAAATACTTGAAAATTCAAATAATGCAATTGTGAAAGCCACAGATTTCCTCAAGAGAGTAAATTCCCTTTCAGATTCAATTGAAAATACAAATAAAGAGATAAGGGAGACGATAATTGCTATAAGACCAGAAATTAAAAGGTTAACAGGAAAAGCCCTATCTTTTATTTCTGAAGGGGAGAAGACTTTTTCAATGTTAAATGAAGAGATTGAGAAAATTAAAACTCCTGCTTATGAAACTGTGATTGAGACAAAAAAGTTTGTTGAAAGATTGCAGAAAGAAGGACTTATAGCGAGGTTGATGGAGGAAAAAGAACTTGTTGATGATTTGAAAAAGCAGA
>QNCF01000002.1 GCA_003644395.1 Candidatus Omnitrophota bacterium | reverse complement strand
TAAAAAGGAAGTATTTTTTAAAAAAGAAATTCTGGGAGGGAAGGGCATTATTTGTTATGAATAAAATGTTTTATCCTCTTATTTGGAGAATTATTACTTTCTTCTTTCGTATTTTTATTGTTATCCCCTCTTATACTTGTCTTCTGATAATTAATTGCTATAAGGAAGAAACTTTTATTTATTTCCTTTGCAAAATTATGCGAAATCTCGGATACGGGGTTCAGACATTTTCTATTTATTAAGCTGCCTTAAAACAAATGCTCGCAAACTCGTTGAAGAAAAATATGACTGGAAAAAGATATCTGAAAAATTAAAAACCGCCTATTCCCACTCCCTGTTTAACCGCGGCGGTTAATCATAACTATATGAAAATCACTTCGGGAAGATTTTTGAAATGTTCATCAGATGTGATAATTTTTGCCTTATGAAAAATTCCAGTTGCATATACTATTGCATCAGCCATCGGAAGTTTGTATTTTAAACTTAAATCAGCAGCAAGAAAGGAAATATCTGTATCAAAAGGAATTATTTTAGTTCTCAATAACTGTGAGGTAATTAACAACGCTTTTTCTTCACCTTTCTCGTTTTTAATTTTCTTATAAACTTCATAGATTACAATTGCAGGAGTTATTATTTTCTTCATATCTGTAAGATACTTTTCATATTTTTCTCCTTTTTTACTTCCTTTTAGATACTCAATCCAGCCACAGGAATCCACAATAATCATACTCTATCTCCTTCTTCTCTTATTCCTTCTATACTTATGTCCTTCAAAATACCTTTCATTTCCTTCAATGGAATTTCAGGAGTATATATAATCACACCGTTTTTAACAATTACATTGAATTTCTGTCCTTTTTTCAGATTTAACTTTTCTCTTAATTTTTTGGGAACCACTAATTGATATTTGGGTGATAAAGTTACCTCCATTCTTCCACCTCCTTTATCGATTTGATTATTGTAATACAATTTTCAAAAATGTCAACTTTTTCTAACAGCGGGGTTAAACCTCATTTATGAAAATGTGGAGAGAATATTTGTTTTATAAGTCAATTTTCAAACCCTGTTTGGAAAAACTTTTTTAAAAAGGAAGAAGGAATTATAATAAAAACTATGATAAGAGATAAAAAAATATCGCATGATATATTCTGCCTTCTAAAGAATTTAGAAAAAGAACTGAGAAGAAATCCGGATATTATATTTGCCTATCTCTTTGGTTCTTATGGAAAAGGGAGAATTCATCCTTTAAGTGATGTAGATATCGCTGTTTATCTGAAAGAAAATATAGATTTTTTTGAAAAAAAATTAGAAATTCTGGATAAAGTAATAGAATTACTTGGAACAGAAGAAATTGACCTTATAATTTTGAATGTTGCTCCAGGATATATGGTAAGAGAAGTGGTTAATACTGGAAAACTTTTGTTTTCAAAAGATGAAGATTTAAGACTGGAATTTATATTAAGAAAGTTAAAAGAGCATTTTGAAACTGCTTACCTCCGAAAAATTTCTGAATCTTCTCTTTTAGAAAGGATAAAAAATGGAAAATATGGAATTGCCTCTCCCTATTAAAAAACGTCTTGAACGGATTGAAATTTCACTGAGTCGGCTGGAAGAAATAAGAAAAACACCATTAGAAAATTTAAAGAAACTCTCCTTCTTTAGAAATTTTGTGAGAAAAGTGGTTGATTATATAAGAAAAAATATACAAAGATAAATCACATCATCTTTTCAAGAATTCCCTTCCATCTTTCATACGCTTTTTGATAATCTGATTTGAGTTTCTCTTCCGGTTCAATAACTTCCACAAGTTTTAATCCAGCAAAAGCATCTTCAACTTTTTTATAAATACCAGCACCTATCCCTGCACCTCTTGCTGCTCCTTTTGAACCATCAGTATCATAAACTTCCAATCTTGTCCCTGTAACTGTAGAAAAAGCCTCACAAAATAAACGACTCAAAAACATATTCGCTTTTCCAACCTTTACAGTTTCTATCTTTATCCCCATATCTCGCATTATCTCAAGACCATAATTCAAAGCAAAAACTATACCTTCCTGAGCTGCTCTTAAAAAATGTTCTCTTTTATGTATATTAAATCTCCATCCATATACTGAAGCCCCTATATCTCTATTTTCCAAAGTTCTCTCTGCACCATTACCATAAGGAAGTATCACCAATCCATCTGAACCAACAGGAATCTGCAATGCCATTTCGTTCATCTTCTCATAATTTATATCTCTCATAATATTATGTCTTAACCATCTGTAAAGAATACCTGTCCCATTAATACAGGCTAATATTCCATATCTTGGATTCTTTGGAGTATGGTTTACATGGACAAATACATTCACTCTTGATTTTCTGTCATATACAGGTTTATCACTGATACCATAAATCACTCCTGAAGTTCCTGCTGTACCTGCTGCCTCACCTGGCTCCATTACATTCAGTGAGAAAGCATTATTGGGCTGGTCTCCTGCACGGTAAGATACCTTTATCCCCGGTCTCAAACCCAGTTCTTCAGCTGCTTTCTTTGTAAGTTCTCCCTGGATGGAAAATGTTGGAACAACTGGAGGGATTAATTCAGGATTTATACCAAAATATTCCAAAAGGAATTCTGCCAGTTTCCCTTCCTGATAATCCCATAAAATTCCTTCTGATAAGCCTGAAGGTGTTGTATTAATTTTTTCTGTCATCTTCATGGCAATGTAATCTCCTGGTAGCATAATCTTGTAAATCTTCTTATAAATATCCGGCTCATTTTCCATAACCCATTTTAATTTTGAGGCTGTAAAATTGCCTGGAGTGTTAAGCAATCTCTTAAAACATTTTTCTTCCCCAATCTCCTTTGATGCTCTCTCACCTATTTCAACAGCACGACTATCACACCAGATTATGGCCGGTCTCAATACTTTCCTGTTTTTATCAACCACCACAAGTCCATGCATCTGGTATGATATACCTATAGCCTCTATTTCCTTCACATCAACATTTACCTTTGATTTTATTTTTGATGTTGCAAGTTTTACATTCTCCCACCAGACTTCAGGGTCCTGTTCTGCCCAGCCTGGTTTCTTGCTTATAATATCCAGTTCTCTCTCAGGACAAGTCGCAGAAGCAATAGCTTTACCGCTTTCGGCTTCCAGCAATGTTGCCTTTATTGAGGAACTCCCTATATCATAACCAAGTAAAAGCGACATTTTTTTTATTTTAAACAATTTAAGATAAATTTTACAAAAAATTTAATTCAGAGATAATATTTTAAAATGCTTAAGATAGAAAACCCAAAAAAGAGGATAATTGCTGAATTTTTCAACTTTTTCTTCAAAATTTTATTCTTTCCCTTTCTTTTTTCCAGAAAAAATCCACCAGAAATTTTCAATAAAATTTTAATCCTTCGTCTTGACCATATCGGAGATGTTGTAATGTCAAGTTCTGTTTACAGAGCAATTAAAAAGAAATTTCCTAAAGTTAAAATATCTGTAATGGCTGGAAGCTGGGCAGAGGAAATTTTAAAATTCAATCCATATATTGATGAGATAATACTTTGCGATTGTCCATGGTGGAAAGCAGTGAGAAACCAGCAGTATAGTTATTTAAAATGGTTCCTTTTTGAATATCCAAAAATTATTAAAAAAATAAGGAATGGGAAATTTGATATTGGGATTGATTTGAGAGGTGATTTCAGACACATTTTATTCTTTCTCTTTCCTGGAAATATTAAATTCAAGTTGAGTTATAACAGATCTGGAGGAGAATATCTTCTTGATAGGGCTGTCTCCTATGATATTAACATGCATGAGGTTGATAAAAATTTTAAATTACTTGAAATTCTTGGCATCAGGAATGTATCTATGGAAGATAAAAGACCGGAAATTTTTATTACTGATGAAATCAGAAATAGAGTTGAAAAACTTATCAAAAAAGAAAAAGTTAAAGATAAGGTTAAGGTTATAATCCATCCAGGTGCTGGTAATTATTTGAGAAGGTGGGAGGAGATCAAATTTGCAGAGATAATTGACTGGTTGAAATCAAATTACAATTGCGAAGTCTTTGTTGTGGGTTCAGAAGAAGAAAAGCCAATTGCAGAAAAAATAATTAAATATTGCAAAAATGATTTCATAAACTTTACAGGTAAACTTTCAATTCTTGAAACCGCTGCTCTTATTGAAAAAGGAGACCTTTTTATCGGCAATGATTCTGCGATAGGACATATAGCATCATGCTTTGATATTTTTATTCTAACTCTATTTGGCCCAAATTTTCCTGAAAGATGCAGGCCATACTCACCATATTCTTTTTATATCTACCATAAATTACCATGTTCACCGTGTCTTCAGATAAAATGTAAATTTGATAATGAAAGGGGCTGGTGTATGAAAAATATAAAAACTGACCAGGTAAAAAAGAAAATTTCAGAGATTTTTGAAAAAATTAATTTTAAAAAGGAGGAGAAATGAGTATCTTTAATTTTGATGATATTTTTCTTATAAAATCCGCTGAAACAAGGTCAATTTCTGCTGAAAATCCGCAGGGAGAAAAAGGGAAAGGTGGTATGGCGGTTCCAGACAAAGAAAATCCTGCCTATGAACTTGGACAGGGATGGAAAGTAAAACCATGTATAACACTTCCAGCAGGAAAGACTGTAACTCTTGCAGATATTAAGGGACCTGGAGTAATTTCTCATATATGGATAACAGTTAAGGAAGTAGCCTATAGAAGTTGCATTTTGAGATTTTTCTGGGATGAGGAAGAAAATCCATCAGTTGAAGTCCCTCTGGGGGATTTCTTTGTAAATGGATTCGGCAAAAGATACAATGTAAATTCTCTTCCCATCGTTGTAAATCCACAGGGAGGATTTAACTGTTATTTCCCCATGCCTTTTAAGAAAAGGGCAAAGATAACTGTGGAAAATCAACACTGGGAAGATATAGAAGGTTTTTTCTACCAGATAACCTATCTATTAAAGGAAATACCTGAAAATTCAGGTTATTTCCATGCCCAATGGAGAAGAAGTATGACAAAAAGAGAATATCCAGAACATATAATTGTGGATGGAATAAAAGGGAAAGGACATTATGTTGGAACTGTTCTTTTCTGGACTCAATTATCTGATGGATGGTGGGGAGAGGGAGAGGTGAAATTTTATATAGATGGGGATAAGGAATTCCCAACAATATGTGGGACAGGAACTGAAGATTATTTTGGTGGAGCATGGGGATTTGGTGGTCAAACATATTCAACACCTTTTCTTGGATATCCTTTCCAGGAAAAAGAACCCGGGAAAATACCGAAACACACCCTTTACAGATGGCATATTCCAGACCCAATAAATTTCAAAGAATCGCTGAAGGTAACCGTTCAGGCTCTCGGATGGTGGCCAAACCATAAATTCCAGCCACTTACAGATGATATCGCATCAGTGGCATACTGGTATCAGGAAGAACCCCATAATAAATTTCCTGAATTGCCAGAATATAAAGAAAGATTTCCAAGATAATTTTACCAATCGGGTTTTTGTGGAAAATTGGAAAAATAAAAAAATAATGTTTATAATTTAGTTTAAAAAGGGAAAATGGATAAATTTTTATCAAAACCTGCAAAAGAAATTGTTATAAACTTCTGTTTACTTTTAGGATTAATTATTGTCTGTTATATTACAAGATGGATATGGAGAAATGTATTCAGGAAGATAGCTCAGAAAACCCCCACAAAACTTGATGTTAAATTAGTCGAGTATACAGAAAAACCTGTAATTTTACTTTTATTCTTCATAGGTATAAGAATTATAGCAGAAAGGATATTGTCTCTTCCTGAAATTTCATCTTTAAAATTTATCCCCTATATCAAAAATTCACTTTATGCTCTCATTGTACTTTCAATTGCTTTTCTTGTCTCCGCTTTTGCAGAAGGTTTTGCTGTCTGGTATCTGGAAGAGATTGCTTATAAAACAAAAACAAAGATGGATGAAGAGTTTATGCGACTTTTCAGAAGACTTTCAAAAATAGTGATATTCTTCATTGCCATTACCATAATCCTTGATAAATTCAACCAGCCAATTACAAGTCTGCTCGGTGCTGCTGGTATTGCTTCCCTTGCTGTTGCTTTTGCTGCTCAGGAAACTCTTTCAAATATGATTGCTGGATTTGTTATAATGATAGATAAACCTTTCAGAGTTGGAGATAGAATAGAACTTTCTTCAGGTGAAATTGGGGATGTTGTTGAAATCGGTTTGAGAAGCACAAAAATTCTTTCCTTTGATAATAATGTTATTGTTGTTCCAAATGCAGAGATTGCGAAGGCAAAAATTGTAAATTATGGATATCCTGAACCAAAAATGAAATTGAGGTTTACAGTTGGAGTTGCTTATGGCTCAGACCTTAATAAAGTTAAAAGGATTATCCTTGATATTTGTAAAAGGCATCCGGATGTTCTTGATACTCCACCACCATCTGTATTTTTTACAGAATTTGGAGAATCATCGCTTAATCTTCTTATTGTCTGCTGGATACAGAATTATCAGGAAAAATTCAGAATAATTGATGAGATAAATATGGAAATTAAAAAGAGGTTTGAGGAAGAAAATATTGAAATACCATTCCCTCAAAGGGATATCCATATAAGATAAAATGGAAAATAATATTTTTGAAATAATAAAGGAGGAAGTTGAAAAAATAAAGGAAGAAATTATAAACTGGAGAAGGTTTTTCCATCAGTATCCAGAACTTGGATTTGAAGAATATAAAACTTCAGAAAAAATACAGTCTCTCCTTAAAGAATTCGGAATTCCTTTTGAAGTGAAGGCAAAGACAGGTGTTGTTGGATTTTTAAAAGGTAAAAAGAGTGATATTACTGTTGGAATAAGAGCAGATATGGATGCTTTACCCATCCAGGAAGAGACAGGTCTCCCATTTTCATCAAAAAATCCAGGTATAATGCATGCATGTGGACATGATGGACATATGGCAGCTGCCCTTGGGGTTGCAAAAATTCTTTCAGGATTGAAAAACAAACTTAAAGGTAATGTGAAATTTATATTCCAGCCATGTGAGGAGAAATTTCCCGGTGGAGCTTTAAAAATGATAGAAGAAGGAAGCATTGAAGATGTAAATTATCTCATAGGCTTCCATTTCTTCTCATTTTTACCACTTTATCACATATGGATAGGGAAAGGAGCGATTATGGCAAATACCGATGAATTTAAAATAATTATAAGAGGGAAGGGCGGTCATGCTTCTTCTCCCCATTTAACAAATGACCCTATATGCTGTGCTTCCTATTTCATCACTCAAATACAGACAATAATAAGCAGAAAAATTGATCCTTTCCAGCCAGCTGTTATATCTGTGGGAAAAATAAAAGGTGGAGAAACTTTCAATGTAATCCCTGAAATTGTTGAAATAGAAGGGACTGTAAGGACTCTTTCTGACGGAGTAAGGATGGTTGTAAAAGAGGAGATGGAAAAGACTCTCAAAAATATATGCTCTAACTTCAACTGTAAATATGAACTGAACTACAGACTTTACTGTCCCTCCTTAATAAATGATGTTTCATTTTCAGAAAGAGTTAAGGAAATATCGGAAAAGATTATTGAGAAAGAAAATATCGCAGAATACCATCCAATCCTTGGAGGTGAAGATTTTGCATTTTTCTCAAGAAAAATTCCTTCCTGCTACATTTTCATAGGAATAGGGGAGGAGTGTGGCCCAAATCATAATAGCAAGTTTACAATCAATGAAAATATCCTTCCCTATGCAACTTTTTATCTTTCATCTCTTTTATTTTCTATTTTAAATGGGATTTAAACAATCTTTGAATGGTCAGCATACCCCATATGAGAGCGATAAGAGAACCAAGTATGTGACTTAAAAGAATGCCACACCATACTCCTGAAATTCCAAAATTCAGCAAAATTCCAAAGAGATAACTGAAAAATAATTGAAGAATGATTGTTCTTAAAAACGCGAGGAAAAAAGCTTTTTCTCCATTTCCTATTCCCTGAAAAAGTGAAACAGTCAATCTACTCAATGGAACTGCAGGGAGAAATCCTGAAAGGATTCTGAATGCTTTTATCAAATCTTCAGATATATGGATTGTCTTTTTTGAATAAGTAAAAAGGTGTGAAATCTGTGGAGAAAAAATTATTATTAAAAAGAAAACGATACTTTCTATAATCATTCCCAGTTTTATTCCATAAAAATAACTTCTTTTCAATTTAACAATATCTTTTGCTCCATAAGCTGCACCAACAACAGAAGTAACACTCATCCCGATACCCATAAGTGGAACAAGTGCCAGCATTATAATACGCCATACACTTGTAAATATTGCTATTCCATCCATTCCACCTGTTTTTATAATGATCATATTAAGAAAAAAACCTGCCAGAGACATAGAAATCTGTGAAAAACAGGCAGGAATACCAACTCTCAAAATTTCCTTTATTACTTCTCCGTTCAGACGGAAGGAGGAAAATTTAATATCAACATACGTATCTTTCTTTATGAAAAGCCAGTATCCAATAATAAGTGAGGAAAGAAAAAGAGAAATAATAGATGCAAATGCAGCTCCTTTCACTCCCATCTTTAACTTGTAAATAAAAATTGGGTCAAGAATAATATTGAGTGCTGAACCGAATACCATCACATACATTGCCCTTTTTGTATCACCTTCACCACGGAGAATTCCACCGCCAATATTTGCAAACACAAGGATTACTGTCCCACAAAGGAAAATTTTTGCATAGCCTATAACAAGTTTTAAAACTTCTCCTTTTGCTCCCATTGAAACAAATATTTTCTTCAAAAAAGGAAGCATCCCGAGACTGAAAAGTATTCCTATAAAAATGCCAAGAATAAATGTATGGATGGCAAATAAATCAGCCATTTCCTTATCTTTAGCACCTATTTTTCTTGAAATTCCAGCACTCCCACCAATCCCTATTCCAGAAGCAAGTGAAACAACAACCATGAAAATTGGAAAGAATAAACCGATTGCAGCAAGAGCATTTGAACCAAGACCTGCAACCCATATCCCATCAACAAGGCTGTAAAGGGAATGGGCAACCATACCGATAATCATTGGGAAGGAAAGTTTGAGAACTGCCCTCTTAGGCTCACCAGATAAAAACTTTACCCCTTCAGTTAATTCTTTTTCCATCTTTTATTTTTCGGTAAAAGGAAGGGTCGGGGGAGAGGGATTTGAACCCTCGACCTCAGCGTCCCGAACGCTGCGCGCTAAACCAGCTGCGCCATCCCCCGATTTCCTGTGCGCCCAGCCAGACTTGAACTGGCAACCTTCGGGTCCGCAACCCGACGTTCTATCCATTGAACTATGGGCGCCATTAGATATTATACCTTCTCATAAATGTCATTACCATAAATATCTATACCAACAATAGCAGGGAAATTTTCAACTTCAATCAGAAAAAGAGCCTCTGGCCCAAATTCAGGATAGGCAATCAGATCTATCTTTTTTATAAACTTACTCAGATATGCTCCACATCCACCAAAAGTAACAAAATATACTGCCCTGTATTTTTTAAAAGCTTCAACTATCTCCTTACTCCTTTTACCCTTTCCAATTGTCCCTTTAAGTCCATAATCCAGAAGTGGAAGTGTAAATTTATCCATTCTGCTTGAAGTTGTTGGCCCACAGGAACCGATAATTTTCCCTGGCGGAGCAGGGGTGGGTCCCATATAATATATAACTTCTCCTTTAAGATTGACTGGCAAATCTTTTCCTTTTTCAATCAGTTCTATAAATTTTTTATGGACACGATCCCTTGCTACAAAAATATTCCCTGTCAATTCCACTCTTTCTCCTGCTTCCAATTTCTCAATTACATCTTCTTTTAAAGGGATTTTTATTTTCATAATGTTACTGATTTTACTCTATGAGCCCAGCATGAAATATTTACAGCCACAGGGAGACCAGCAATATGTGTTGGAAAAGTTTTTATTTTTACACCAAGAGCTGTAAAATTCCCCCCAAATCCACCAGGACCTATCCCCAGAGAATTCACTTTTTTAAGAATCTCTCTTTCCCATCTGCTGCTTCCTTTTTCTAAATCAATAAGTGCCATTTTTGATAAAATTGCTGCCTTTTCAAAATCTCCCCCTATTCCCAAACCGATAAAAACAGGTGGACATGGATTTGGGCCTGCATTTTTAACCACCTGAAGAACAAAATTTTCAATATCTTCCTTTTTTGCTCCTGGAGAAAACATCTTTAAAAATGAACAATTCTCAGAACCAAATCCTTTCTCCATAACTGTCATCTTAAATTTATCACCTTCTGAAGGGATGATATGGATTACTGCTGGAGTATTTGTCCCTGTATTTTCCCTTTCAATTGGAGATACCACCGACTTCCTGAGATAATTCTCTTTATATCCAATTTCCACTCCCTTATTTATCACATTTTCCAGACTTTTATATTTACCACAATCAATAATTACTCCAGGGCCAATTTCAACAAATACAACAGCCATCCCTGTATCCTGACATACAGGAATTCTCTCTTTTTCAGCTATCTCAATATTTTTCAGAATAACCTTTAAATACTCCTTTCCCAATCCCTTTCTTTCTTTCATGTATGCATTTTTTATGAGATTTTTAACTTCAGAAGGTAATGTGAAACTTATCTCTCCAATAAGTTTACAGATACTCTCTATAATTTCATCCGAATATATCTTTCTCATTTTCCCACCATATTTTCCTTTCGTGTGTATGATAATGCAGGGTAATGTTTACAAAATAATTTATTTTTTCAAGAATTTTAAGAGGGATTTTTTTAATATTGGTTATTTTTTCAAAAGGAATTTTATCAAGAAATCTCATTATTGAAATTATATTCTGATTGATTGATACGGAATTTACATCCTTTCCTTTACAATTTTCACAGAGCAATCCCCCAAGTTTACCACTGAAAAAATAATATTTACCATCCCTTCCACAGCTCACACATTTTCCGATTTCAATCCCATATCCAAGAATCTTTACAAATTTAATCTTGAACCCAACAAGCACAACTTCAGGAGAATCCACCATTTTAAGAATTCTTCCTGTTTTCAAAAGAAGATTAAAAACTTCCTGCGCTTTTTCCCTTTCAGGAATGAATTTATTGACAAGATTAAGGATTATATACCAGACAGTATTATGTGGTCTTTTATGAATTTCAAAAAAATTGAGCAGTGAAGGGGAACTTACAAGGGCTATATCCGATGATACTTTTGGATAAACTTTAACCTGAATATGGACACCGGGAGTGAAAGTTAAAGGAGAAATTTTACTCCTTTCCACCCTCACACCCTTCAATACTCCCCTTAATTTACCAAGTTCAGGGGAAAGCATATCAATCAGAACACTTGTCTCCCTGAAATTCATCTTTTTAAGAATAATAGCCTCAGTTTTTATTGCCCCCATTTTTGACTTTGAAAATTCCCATTGAAATTACATATTTCAAAGCATCCTCAATGCTCATATCCAGCCTTTTTACCTTCTCTTCAGGAACTATCACATAAAAACCTGTGCTTATATTTGGAACAGTTGGAACAAAAATACTCAATAATTTCTTTCCATCAGGAGATTCCCTTTCATCAGTCACAAAACCTACTGTGTAAAAACCTGGAATAAACTCAACTTCAACTGCTTCTTTAAATACCTTTTTTCTCTCCTCAAATATATTCTGAACTATCCCTTTTATGAAAATGTATATTTTATTGAAAAAAGGGATTAAAGTGAGAAACTTCTCTGTGAAGTATAAAATTCTTCTTCCAACAAAATTATGTGCAAGTATACCAACAATCAGTATTAAAAGGATAAGAGAAATAAGACCTATACCAGGAGTATATATTCCAGGAATATATTTTTTAAGGAAGCCTCCAACTATCCCTTCAAGGAAGATAGTAATTTTAAACAGAATCCAGATGGAAAGAGATACAGGAATTATAAATATAAGTCCCGAAATAAAATACCTTTTTAAATTTTTCATTTCAACCCCCAGAAAATCTGGAATATAAGTATTGTAAAGAGAATCCCTGTAACACCTCCTATTATTACTTCTTCAACATTATGGATTTTCTTCATTACACGGCTCTGTGCAACCCAGAAAGCAAGAAGAAAGACAAGAAGTGAAATAAGTGGTTCATGTTTAAAAGTAAGAAAGGAAACAATTGTCCATATGCTGAAGGAGATTCCACTGTGTATACTCGGCATTCCACCTGTTAATAAAGATTCTTTCTTAATGATAAATTTTAAAATTATTGTGAGAGTGGTAACCAGCAATAAAGCAATGAATGTGATATACCATGGCGAATGCGCTATATTTTCAAAAGCATTTCTTGCTTCTGGTGGAAAACGTTTTGAAAGAATTAAATATCCTATGATTACAGAAGTTATAGCAGAAAGAAGGACAAGGCAGGCTCCAGTATCTTTAATTCTTTTTGCTGTATCTGAGTATTCCGGAAAAAAAGCATCAATCAACATTTCTATAAGTGTATTTACAGTTTCACACATAAGAACCATAGAGACAGTAAGAACAAGGATTAAGAATTCTGAAAGGCTTAAATTTAAAAAAAGGCTTCCGACAATAACAGCTGTACCTATACCGACATGGATTCTGAAATTTCTTTCTCTTTTTAAAATATAAATGAGACCACGGAATGCTGAATTAAAACTACTTAAAAGGTCATTTTTCTTTTTCATTTTTAATCTTTCTCATCACTTTTCTGTAAATCCTGTCCTGTATTTTTTTCATCTTTTCATAATCCTCTTTATTATAATCCTCATACCCTTTAAGGTGTAAAAGACCATGAATTATAAGATAAAGAAGCTCCTGGTCAAAAGTATGGGAGTATCTTTTTGCATTTTTAAAAGCCTCTTCTACAGAGATTATAATTTCCCCATAATCCTTTGATAAAGAAAAAGAAAGAACATCTGTTTCACAATCTCTGCCAAGGAATTCTTTATTCAATTTTCTAATTCTTCTATTGCTCACAAATATTATCCCGATGGTTGATGGCAAACCATCTATTATTTCTTTCAGAATTGAAAGGCTTTTTATAAGAAAATCCTTATTTATCCTTTGTTTCCTCTGAAGATTCCTTATCAGAAATTCTGGAAATTTTTTCTCTGTAATGTCTTTCATATGCATTTATTATTTTCTTAACAAGATGGTGTCTCACAACATCTTTTTGAGTAAAATAGATAAATTTCACGCCTTTTATTCCTTTAAGAATCTCCTGAATTTCAACAAGTCCAGAAGTTTTTGGAGTAAGTGGTAAGTCAATCTGTGTAATATCTCCTGTAATTACAGCTTTTGAATCCACTCCAAGGCGTGTAAGAAACATTTTCATCTGCTCAATTGTGGTATTCTGAGCCTCATCAAGTATTATAAAAGATTTACTGAGTGTTCTACCTCTCATATATGCAAGAGGAACAATCTCTATAATTTTTTTCTCCTGCCACCTTTTCAATTCTTCATATTTAAGCATATCAAATAAAGCATCATAAACAGGCTGAAGATAAGGCCTTATTTTTTCCTCAAGATCACCGGGAAGGAAACCAAGCCTTTCACCTGCTTCAAGTGCAGGTCTTGTGAGAATAAGTCTCTGGAAATTACCACTTTTGAGAGCTTCTATTCCACAGGCAACTGCAAGGTATGTCTTTCCTGTTCCGGCAGGGCCAATTCCTATAACAAGGTCATATTTTCTAATATACTGGATGTAAGTTCTTTGTTTCGGAGTTTTTGGAACAACAAAATCTTTCTTTGAACCTATCTTTATCCTTACATCTTCCTTTTCTTTTTCTTTCTCTTTCTTATTTTTAGAATCAAGAAGTCCTATAATATCCTTTTGAGTTATCACATCTTTCTCCTTCAATTTCTCTTTCAACTGTTCAATAATACGTATTGCCTTTTCAATATTTTCCTTTGAACCCTTTATCTTGAGAACATTCCCTCTCCCAAAAAGTTCAACATCCAGAATATTCTCCAGAAATCTGAGATTCTCATCATGCTTACCAAAAATAATCTGGGCTTGATAATTGGGAAGAGTAATTTCCTTTATTTCACGCATTAGATTCAGGGAATAATGAGTTCAAGTCCGGGTTTTATTCTATTGGGATTTCTTATTTTATCTTTATTTTTCCGGTAAATAACCACCCATTTGGAAGAATCCTTGTAAAATTTGTAAGCAATTTTGCTCAGAGTATCACCCGCTTTAACAATGTATCTCTTTGCAATCTCAGGTTCTTTCTCTATTATAGGTTCTTCAGGGGGTTTGAGTTTTATCGTTGCTCTTAATTTATTAATTTCAGCAATAGTATGGGATGCCATTGCTTTTACCTCTTCTTTAACCTTGTTTACTTCCTCTATCGCTTTATTTGCTGCATTTATAGCTTCTTTACTTGCTTTATTTGCTGCAAATATTGCTTTTTCACTTGCCTTATTTGCTGCTTCTATTGCCTTCTTGCTCTCTTTAACTGCAAATTCTCTTGCCTTATTTGCTGCATCCACTGCTTTTTTTGAAGCCTCAAAAGCCTTTTCAGATGTAGCCTTTGCTTCATTACTCTTATTCAACGCCTCCTTTGCAATATCCTCAGCCTTTTTACTGATCTCAAGGCTTGTCTCAGATATAGCTTTGATCTGCTTTATCTCTATCTTCATCTTTTCAAGTTCTGTAAGAGAAGCCTTCTTTTGAGAAACTGCACAACCACCAAAAAATAAAAGAACCAGAAATAAATAAATTCCTTTCATTTTCCCTCTCCTTTGAGTTTAGAGTATATCATTTTTTCTGTAAAATGTCAACTTTTATTCTATTTTCTTTCAACTGCCATTCCTCCACAGATGAAGGAGCATCTGTGAGAGGACATATTCCTTTCTGAGTTTTCGGGAAAAGCATAACCTCTCTTATTGTCTCTTCTCCAAGCAATATCATAATCAATCTGTCCAATCCAATAGCAATCCCTCCATGTGGTGGAGCACCATATTCCAGAGCCTCCAAAAGAAAACCAAATCTTTCTCTATATTCCTCTTCCTTCAGACCTATCATTTTAAATATCTTTTCCTGAAGGTCTCTCTTATTTATTCTTATACTTCCTCCACCAATTTCAATTCCATTTAAAATAAGGTCATAAGCCCTTGCTCTTACCTTCAATGGCTCTTTTTCAATAATTGGAATATCCTCCTCAACAGGTGAAGTGAATGGATGGTGTTTTGTCTGTAGTCTCTTTTCCTCTTGATTATATTCAAATAAAGGGAAATTGACTATCCATACAAAATTTAAATTTTTATCATCCGAAAATAATTTCTTCCCGAGATGGACTCTTATCTCTCCAAGAGTTTTATTCACCCATTCCCTCTCACCGCCAAGAAAAAGTAAAAGGTTACCAGGAGAGATTTTAAGTCTGCCTTTCAAATCTTCTATTTCCTCATTTTTTATATATCTTTTTAATGGAGACTGGATACCAGAATCTGTAAACCTTATCCATCCAATTCCTTCTCCTCCTCTTTCTTTTACAAATTGATTTAAATTTTCTATCTCTTTCAAAGAAATCTTTTCACCCTCTTCAATTTTCATCCCTTTAATTTTTCCACCACTCTTTATAATTCTTTTAAGTATCTCTGATTCCGTATTTATAAAAGTATCTGTTAAATCCTCCATCTCCAATCCAATTCTTAAATCAGGAGAATCTGTCCCGTACAGTTCAAGAGATTTATTATAATCAATCCTTTTAAATGGTATTTCTATTTCTATCCCGAGAAGTTTCTCAACAGAGAATTTTATCATTCTTTCCACAAGGGAAATCACATCATCTTCATTTATAAAAGACATCTCTATATCAATCTGAGTAAATTCAGGCTGTCTATCTGCCCTTAAGTCTTCATCCCTGAAACATCTTGCAATCTGGAAATATTTATCAAGTCCACCTATCATAATTAACTGTTTAAAGAGCTGGGGAGATTGGGGCAGTGCATAGAATTTTCCAGGATTAAGTCTTGAAGGGACAAGAAAATCTCTTGCTCCCTCAGGGGTGCTTTTTGTGAGAATTGGGGTTTCCACTTCAACAAAATTTTCCCCATGTAAAAACTCTCTTACATAATGGGTGAATTTTGACCTTTTTATTATATTTTCCATAAATTTTTCCCTTCTCATATCCAGATATCTGTATTTCAATCTTATCTCTTCTCCACAGGAAGTTGAACCGATCTCAAAAGGGAGTGGTTTTGAAAAATTGAGAATTTCTATTTCTTCAATCTTTACCTCAATCTCTCCTGTTTTAATTTTTTTATTGACAGTCTCTGGTGGTCTTTTAACCACCTTTCCTTTTATCCTGATAACACTCTCATTTTTCAGTGATTTTACAGCAGATTCAAGTTTTTCATTTTCCTGTGGAGAATAGACAAGTTGTGTAATACCATATCTGTCTCTTAAATCCACAAAAACAAGTCCTCCATGGTCCCTGATTGACTGAACCCACCCGGCAAGTACCACTTCCTCACCAACATTTTTAACAGTTAATTCTCCACAGGTATGTGTTCTCAGCATTTTATAATCCTTTTTACCTCTTCCACTATATTTTGATAAGATAAAGTATACTGCTGTGAAGATTTCATATCTTTTAAAATTACCTTATTATTTTTAATCTCATCTTCCCCCATTATTATACACCATTCTTCTCCCTCTCTATCCGCTATCTTCAGATAATTCTTCAGACTTCTGTCCTCATAATCAATTTTAATTACAAACCCTTCCTTCCTCAACTTTTCGCATATTTTCATTCCTTCCTTTTTCGCTTCCTCTCCAAGAAAAATACCATAAATAGAACTTTTCTTCCTCTCACTTATCCTGTAAATTTCTGAAACTCTTTCCATTCCCAGGGCAAATCCAACAGCAGGAATTTTTGGCCCTCCAAGCTGTTCAACCAGTTCATCATACCTTCCACCACCTCCTATCGCATTCTTCTCATCCTCTGCAAAGACTTCATATACTGTTTTTGTATAATAATCAAGTCCTCTTACAAGGTGAGGGTTTATTTTATATGGTATACTGGAAAACTCCAGATATTGTTTGAATTTTTCAAAATGGTTTTTGCATCCATCACATAAAGTATCCAAAATTTTTGGACTCTCTTTAATAATTTCTCTGCACCTTTCCTGCTTACAGTCAAATACTCTTAAAATATTCTTCTCCATTCTTCTCTGACAATCCGAACACAGCTGGTTTTTATATTTTTCAAGATATTCTCTCAGAAGAGAAGAAAATCTCCTTTTACATTCAGAACATCCTATTGAATTTATTTCAAAACAGATATTTTTTATATTCAAATTTTTCAGTATCTGGAATAAAAGATACACACTTTCTCCATCAAAAAATGGATGACTTCCACCAAGTATTTCTATTCCAAACTGATAGAACTGCCTGTATCTTCCCTTTTGAGGTCTATCATATCTGAACATTGGCCCATAATAGTAAAATCTTGCTATTTTTCTTTCCTGATATAAATTTCTTTCCAAATAAGCCCTGACTATTGATGCTGTCCCTTCAGGTCTTAAAGCAAGTTTTCTGCCTTTTTTATCAACAAAGTTATACATCTCCTTCTCAACAATATCTGTAGATTCTCCAACACTCCTTTCAAACAATTCACTGAACTCAACAATAGGAGTCCTTATTTCCTCATAACCAAAAAGTTCCGCAGTTTCCATACATACCTTCTCAATTTCCTTCCATTTCCTCAACTCCTCCCCATACAAATCTTTCATTCCCCTTACTGCTTTAAACTTTTCCATAATACTATAATTTACCACAAATTGTATGATTGACAAATTTATCCAAGAGAGTATAATTAAATCCAACAAGGGGTTAAAAATGCTGGAGAAAGAAGTAAAAGAACAGATAAAAAAGGAATTCGGGAGGCATGAGAAAGATACCGGGTCTCCTGAAGTACAGATAGCTCTTTTAACAAAAAGAATAGAAAATCTTGCAAATCATTTTAAAATTCACAAGAAAGATTTTAATTCAAGAAGGGGATTTCTCAAACTCATAGGCAGAAGAAGGAAACTTTTAAGATATCTGAGGGAGACAGACCCTGAGAAATATCAGGAAGTAATTAAAAAGTTGAATCTGAGAAAATAATGGAAGAGGTATTAAAAATTGAAAAAGGTGGGAGAATTTTGAATATAGAGAAAGGATATGTTGCCAAACAGAGTGATGGTTCTGCAATAGTAAAGTATGGAGAAACAATAGTGCTGGTTACAGCAGTGGCATCAAAAGAAGAAAGAGAAGACGTTGATTTTTTCCCACTCCTCTGTGATTACAGAGAACAGACCTCAGCAGCAGGAAAAATTCCTGGTGGTTTTTTTAAAAGAGAGGGAAAACCAACAGAAAGAGAAATCCTTGTAAGCAGACTCATAGACAGATCAATAAGACCTTTGTTTCCAGAAGATTACCGTAAAGATGTCCAGATAGTCTCATTTGTTCTTTCAGCTGACCAGGATAATGACCCTGATATACTTTCAATCATAGGTGCTTCTGCAGCTCTTATCTCTTCAAAAATTCCATTCTCCACACCTATTGGAGCAGTCAGAGTTGGATTAATTGATAATAAATTCGTTATAAATCCAACAATTTCCCAGCTGGAAAATAGTGAATTAAATCTTGTTATATCCGGAACAGAAAATTCCATTGTAATGATTGAAGGATGGGCAAAGGAAATCAGAGAAGATAAGTTTCTTGAAGCCATAATGTTTGGATTTGAAAATATAAAGGATATCATAGAAATTCAGAAATGCTGGCTTTCAGAAAAAGAAGAATTTTC
This sequence comes from Candidatus Omnitrophota bacterium, assembly GCA_003644395.1. Classification (GTDB taxonomy): domain Bacteria; phylum Ratteibacteria; class UBA8468; order B48-G9; family JAFGKM01; genus B48-G9. The sequence goes on along the minus strand of QNCF01000002.1, from coordinate 6,015 downwards.
TCCTTTCCATGATGAGGTTCTGGAGGAAAAGGCTGAGAATTTTTTAAAAGATAAAATTTCCCAGGTCTACAATTACCCTGAAAAACAGCAAAGAAAAAATTTTTATGAAAAACTGGAGGAAGATTTTCTTAATGAATTTGAGGAAGAGGAAAAGAAAAAACAGGCAAAAATAATATTTGAAAAGGTGCTGAGGAAGAAAATAAGGAATTTAATCCTTACAGGGAAAAGACTTGATGGAAGGCAACCTGAAGAGATAAGAAAAGTTGAATGTAAAGTTGGACTTCTCCCAAGAACTCATGGTTCAGCTTTATTTACAAGAGGACAAACTCAATGTCTTGCCTCTGTCACACTTGGAACAAGGAGTGATGAACAGATAATTGATGGACTTTTTGAGGAAACCACAAAGAGATTTATGGTCCATTATAATTTCCCTCCATTTTCAGTTGGAGAGGTATCTCCATTGAGAGCACCATCAAGAAGAGAGATAGGACATGGTGCACTTGCTGAAAGGTCTCTGTTATATATTGTCCCTGATGAATCTGTTTTCCCTTATACAATAAGAATTGTTGCAAATATCCTTGAATCAAATGGTTCCTCTTCTATGGCAACAGTATGTGCTGGAAGTCTTGCCCTTATGGATGGAGGGATTCCTGTAAAGAAACATGTTGGGGGAATTGCAGTTGGAATGGTAAAAGAAGGAGAAAAATATGTATTGCTTACAGATATTGCTGGGGAAGAGGACCATTATGGAGACCTTGACCTTAAAATCGCAGGGACTGAAGAGGGAATAACAGGGTTCCAGATGGATGTGAAAACTTCTGAACTCACATTTGATATTCTTGAAAAGGCTATTTACCAGTCCAGAAAGGCAAGATTGGAGATAATAGAAAAGATGAATCAAACAATTTCCTCACCAAGACCAAATATTTCTCCTTACGCTCCAAAGATTTTGAGTATAAAAGTCAATCCTGATAAAATAGGGCTTATAATAGGGCCAGGAGGTAAGAATATAAGAAAGATTATTGATGAGACAGGGGTAAAAATTGATATTCTTGATGATGGAGAGATAAGAATTTCAAGCACCGATTACCAGGCATGTAAAAAGGCAGCAGGTGAAATAAAGGCACTCACAGAAGAACCTGAAATTGGTCAAATCTATGAAGGAGTGGTTACAAGAATTTATCCATTTGGGGCTATAGTAAGGATTTTGCCTTATCAGGAAGGGATGGTCCATATATCTGAACTTGCTCCATATAGAGTGAAAAGAGTTGAAGATATTGTGAAAGTCGGCTCTCCCATAAAGGTAAAGGTGATAGGGATAGATGAGCAGGGAAGGATTATATTGAGCAGAAAACAGGCACTTTCCTCAACTTCAGGTCAAAATCCAAAATTTAGAAAGAGGAAATCATCCTGATTTAAATTCCCTTTCTCTGTAAAGTTTTATAATTGTCTCAACCTCTTCTTCAATTGTCATATTTGTTGTATCAATATAAACTGCATCTGGCAATTTAACAAGAGGGGCTATCTTTCTATTTTTATCCTTCTTGTCCCTCTCCATTACCTCTTTTTTTATCTCTTCAAAATCCACATCAATACCTTTCTCTTTTAACTGTAAATATCTTCTCTTTGCCCTCTCATCAACAGAAGCATCAAGATATATTTTGAGTTGAGCATCAGGAAAGACTTTACTGCCTATATCTCTTCCCTCCATAACGATATTATGCGTCTCCCTGTATTTTCTCTGCATATCCCATAAAATTTCTCTTATTTCCGGAATTGAAGCAATGTAATGAGTATTTCTGCTTACCTCCTCACTCCTTATCTCTTCACTCACATCTTCACCATCAACAATCACATGTAACTTTTTATTTTTCTGGATGAGTTTTAAATCAGTATTTTTAGCCATTTCAATCAATTTTTTCCTATCATCAAGAGGGAGGTTTTTTTTGAGAGCCTTGAGAGTTAATGCGCGATACATTGCTCCTGTATCTATATACAAAAAGCCAAGCCTTTCTGCAACAAGTTTTGCAATTGTACTTTTCCCTGCACCTGCAGGACCATCTATAGCAATTACAAAATTCTTCATTCCTCCATAATTTCCTTCTCTTTCTTTTCAGTCAACTCCTCTATTTCTTCTATATATTTATCTGTCAATTTCTGTATCTCATCTCTACCTCTGTAAAAGTCATCCTCAGAAATTTTCTTTTCTTTCTCCATATTTTTCAATGTCTCATTCGCCTTCCTTCTTATTTCTCTTAACTCAACTTTTGCCTCCTCTTCCATTTTATGGAGAATTTTGGTAATCTCTTTTCTTCTTTCTTCACTTAAAGGAGGTATTGGAACCTTTATAACATTTGCATCTGCTATAGGATTGAGGCCGAGATTGCTCATCTGGATTGCTTTGGTTATTTTATCAATAACAGATTTATCCCAGGGCTGGATTATTATAAGTGATGGCTGAGGTATTGTAATTGTGGCAATTTGCTGGATAGGTAATTTTGAGCCATAATATTCAACTGTTATTCCTTCAAGTAATGAAACCGATGCCCTTCCTGCTCTTAAACTTCCTATCTCCTTTTTAAAAAATTCCACAACTTTCTTCATTTTTTCTTCAGTTTCTTTGAATACCTCCTGTGTCATTTTTCCCTCCTTTTAACTTACGATTGTCTTTATCCCTTTTCCACAGATGACTTTTTTAAGATTCCCTTTCCTGAAAAGGTTAAATACGATAATCGGTATTTTATTTTCCATGCATAAGGAGATAGCAGTTGCATCCATTATTTTCAATCTTCTTTTTATAATTTCAAAATAATCCAATTTATCATACCTTTTTGCTTTCGGATTTTTAAGAGGATCTTCAGAATATATTCCATCAACCTTTGTGCCTTTTAAAACTGCTTCTGCAGAAATCTCAACTGCCTTAAGTGCTGCTGCTGTATCGGTGGTAAAATGAGGATTCCCGGTTCCACCAACAAATATCACAATCCTTCCTTTTTCAAGATGTCTTATGGCTCTTCTCCTGATATATGGTTCACAAAACTGTCTCATTTCAAATTCACTCTGAACCCTTGTCTCAATACCATTTTTTTCAAGTGTATTCTGCAATGCAAGTCCATTTATAACAGTAGCCAGCATCCCCATATAATCTGCAGTAACCTGGTCAATTACCTCCTTATCCCTTTCCACTCCTCTGAAAATATTCCCTCCGCCAACAACTATTCCTATTTCGCATCCCATCTTCCATATCTCTTTTATCTCTTTTGATATTGAAATTAAGGCTTCAGAATTAATTCCAAATTCTTCTTTTCCCTGCAATGCCTCCCCTGACAGTTTAAGGATAATCCTTTTAAATTTGGGTTCCATCATTTTCTCCTCTTAAAAAGAATAACTCTTTCCCCAATTTTATTTCCTGGAACAAGTCTTTTTTCAATTGCAGAAAACTTTTCAATATAGGGGTCTTTTCCTATCCCGAGCATATCCCATATTCTTTTAGCAGTGGTTGGTATAAATGGAGAAAGAAGCAATGCAATAACCCTTATCCCTTCCAAAACATTGTAAAGGACTCTTCCTGCTTCTTTATCATCTTCTATACTCCATGGTGCCTTCTCATCAAGAAATTTATTGAGATAACCAAGCACATTCCAGATTTCCTCTATTGCTTCTGAAAATGCAATTTTACTCATCTTCTCCTTATAATTTTCAAATGCTGCTTTTAACATATCCATAAGTTTTTCATCTGGAGAACCATAAGGGATTTCAGAATTAAATCTTTTTTCAACAAGGTTCAATGTTCTATTAACCAGATTTCCAAGGTCATTGACAAGGTCACTATTGTATCTTTTCTTGAAAGCTTCCTCTGTATATTCTCCATCAAGACCAAAAGGAACTTCTCTCATAAGGAAGAACCTCAAAGGTTCAACTCCATAATCTTCAATAATATCCTCTGGGGATACTATATTCCCCTTTGATTTTGAAATCTTCTCCCTGTTAATATTCCACCATCCATGAGCAAAAATTGTCTTTGGAAGTGGTAAATTGAGAGCCATAAGAATTGCTGGCCAGATGATATGGTGGAATCTCATTATATCTTTACCTATCAACTGGACATCAGGAGGCCAGTATTTTTCAAAAGTTTCTGGTTCATAAAGGTAACCGACCCCGCTTAAGTAATTCAATAAAGCATCCACCCAGACATAAATGGAATACTTTTCAGGAGTAGGAGATTCTATCCCCCATTTAACATTTTTCCTTGTCACACTCAGATCAATAAGCCCTTTTTTTACAAAATTCAGAATTTCATTTTTTCTGAAATCAGGCTTTATAAAGTCTGGATTTTCAGAATAATATTTTTCAAGTTTTTCCTTATAATTGGAGAGTTTAAAGAAATATGTTGGTTCAGTAAATTTCTTTACAGGTCTTTTACAATCAGGGCATAAAGGGATAGTTTCATTTTCAGGAATAACATAACTTTCACAATGTATGCAATAATACCCGCTGTATTCTCCTTTATATAAATTTCCACTTTCCAGCAATTTCAAAAATATTTTCCTCACAACTTCAACATGCTTTGGTTCAGTTGTCCTTATAAATCTATCGTATGTTATTTCGAGTTTTTCCCAGAGTTTCTTATAAACTTCAGACATTTCATCTACCAGAGACTGTGGTGAGATATTCCTTTCTTCAGCAGCAGTTGCTATTTTCTGCCCATGCTCATCTGTTCCTGTCAGAAAGAAAACATCATAATCCAACATCCTGTAAAACCTTGCAAGAACATCAGCAGCAACACTTGTGTAGGTATGCCCTATATGTGGTCTTGCATTGACATAATAAATGGGTGTAGTAATATAGAATTTCATTTTTTCTCCACCTTTTCACGGTAAAGACTCTCTTCATATGCAAGACAGCATAAAAGTCTTCCACACTGACCGGTGATTTTTGACATATCAAATGGAAGTTTCTGATTTTTCACCATCCTCATGGTTATTGGCTCAAAATTTTTAAGGAATAACCAGCAACATAAAGGTCTTCCACATATTCCATAACCACCTTTAATCTTTGCTTCGTCCCTCAATCCTATCTGTCTCATTTCTATTCTGCAATGGAAGATAGAGGAGAGGTCTCTTACAAGTTTTCTAAAATCAACTCTTCCTTCCGCCCAGTAATAAAAATATATCCTTGTTCTATCAAAAGAGTATTCTGCATCTATAAGTTTCATCGGAAGATGATATTTCTTTATCCTTTCCTTACATATCCTTACTGCCTCCTCTTTCTTTTCATTATTCTCTCTCACTATGTTATAATCTTCCACAGTTGCCTTTCTTATAACTCTTCCTGAAATTGTTTTTCTCTGGAATCCTCTGGAAGGTAAAAATTTCAAAATTCTACCAAAATCCTGAGAACCATTGGGGAATTCAACAATACAGTATTCTCCCTTTTCAAGTTCCAGTCCATTTTCTATTTTAAAATATGAAGGCTTTTCTACTTTTCTTATCTCTACCTCTGCGATTTTATCCATTTTTCATACCTTTCAACTATTTTTGATTCCTCAAGTGTAACTGGCGTAAGTTTTTTACTTCTTTCATAAAATTCTCTGAACTTATCTATTTTATGGTATTTTTTGTAGAAAATTGCAAGTTCCATATTATACTGCTTTTTTGCTGGATATCTTTCAACCATATTCAAATACATTATTTCTGCCTTTTCTATTTCCCCTTCCATTTCATAAATAAATCCGAGTCTGCGATAAAATTGTGGAACATAAGGATTTATTCCAATTGCCTGCCTGTAAATTCTTTCTGCTTCAGAAATATATCTGTAATCTCTCTTTTTCAATCCAATATTATAATATATCTCCCCTTTACCTGAATAAATCTTTAAAAATGGATAAAACTTTTCCGCTTTATTCAGAAGACTCAACGCTACTGCAGGATTATATTCTTTCAAAGAACTTTCCCATATCCTTTTAGCCATCATAAATCTATAATTCAGAATCCATGCAAAAATTACTATGAGTAT
>QNCF01000001.1 GCA_003644395.1 Candidatus Omnitrophota bacterium | reverse complement strand
CTTCTTTTTGGAAGTCCAAAAGATATATTTGAAAGACCGCATGTTGTTTTAACATCAGGGAAAATCTCTTTTATCTTTTTCAATGTCTGGATGAAAATTATTCCATTTTTAGAATTTACACTTACAGGTTGAACCAATGGGTCAATGAATATATTTTCTCCCTTCACTCCATTCTCCATAAGTGTATCTATAAGTTTTTTTGCAATCTCAACTCTCTTTTCCACATCTTCTGGTATTCCATTATCATCCATTGTAAGAGCAACAATTTTACAGTCAGGGTTATTTTTAATAAATGGAAGAAATTTTTCAAGTTTTTCTTTCTCACCATTAATTGAATTTATCATTTTTTCATTGCTTTTTATAAACTGGATGCAGTATTCAATAGCTTCTATATCTGAACTGTCAAGAGAAATTGGGATTTCACCTAACTGCTGAGTGATATCTATGAGCCATTTTAAATCTTCTTTCTCATTTCCCTTCCCTGTTCCTGCATTTAAATCAATAAATTCTGCTCCATACTTTATCTGTTTTTCTACTTCTTTCTTTATGAATTCTTCATCCTTTTTCTCAATCGCTTCTGCTATATTTTTCCTTGTCGCATTTATCCTTTCTCCAATTATTATCATTTCTTCCCTCCTTCCGTTATAAGTAATATAATATATCAAAATGAAAATTTCAAAAGAGAAATTTGAAAAGATAGTAGAAAGAGAATTGCTTTCTTTACCAAAAGAGATAAGAGACAGACTTGAAAATATTGAATTTTTTGTTGAAGAAAATCCTGAATCTCCAAATATTCTTGGATTTTATCATGGGATACCATACCCATGCAGGAAAAATCCAGGATATACACTTGTGATGCCTGATAAGATAATCCTTTTCAAATCAACAATAGAAAGGGATTGCAGAACAGAAAGAGAACTTGAGGAGAAAATCAGGAAGGTTTTACTCCATGAAATAGGTCATTATCTTGGTCTTTCAGAAAGAGAACTGAGAAAACTCTCTCTTTAAAATGGAATGGCGTTTTATTTTTACAGGTTTTTTATCACCTTTTGAAAATATGGCAATAGATGAAGCACTATTCCTTTCATATTTCAATAAAAGAATCCCAACATTCAGAATTTATGGATGGAAACCATATGGTTTTTCCATAGGTTATTCTCAGAAAACAGATGAGATTCTTGATCTTGAAATGTGTAAGAGAGATAATATCTGCATTGTAAGAAGAATTACAGGTGGAAGTATGATTTACCATGCAAATGAGGTTACATATTCAATTGTATGTTCCAATTCAGATATAGGTAATCCAGAAAGCGTAAAAAAATCTTACAAGGTTCTTACATCTTTTATATTGAGAAGTTATGAAAAGATGGGACTTTCTCCAAAATATGCAATAGATTTTGGTGGAAGGATCAGAAAGAGATCATCATTCTGTTTTATGTCTCAGGAGGATTATGATATTGTTATTGGGAACAGAAAGATAGGAGGGAATGCTCAGAAAAGAAGGAGGGATGTGATTTTAATCCATGGTTCAATCCCTATTGGAGAGGAGTATAAAATTGCAGAAAAATATACAAGGGAAAAATTGAGAGAACTTGGATACCGTTCCACATGCCTTTCTGAAATTACTGGAAGAAAAATAGATTTTTTTGAATTTTCTGAAATTTTGAAAGAAAGTTTTAAGGAGATTTTCGGTGATTTGAGGGAAGGTAATCTTGATGGAGAAGAAATAAGGATGAAAGATAAATTGTTGAATGAGAAATATTCAAAGGATTGGTGGAATATATATTTAAGATAGAATCTTTTTTATTTCCTCAATCAATTTTTCAACTATTATCTCTTCAGGATAACTTCCAATTATCTTTCCTTTCCTGAAAATCACAAATTTTTTCTTCCCTCCAGCAATCCCTATATCTGCATGTTTTGCTTCCCCTGGCCCATTCACAGGACATCCCATCACTGCTATTTTGAGTTTATTTATTTCTGGATTTTCCTTTGCCAATTTTCTGATTTCCTTTTCAACCTTTCTCAATACACCATTTAAATCCACCTGTATTCTCCCACATGTTGGGCAGGATATTATTTCAGGTTCAAACCTTCTTATTCCGAGTGATTGTAATATTGCTTTTCCAATCCTTATTTCCTTTACGGAAGATTCTGTCAGTGATACCCTTATTGTATCTCCTATCCCTTCATTCAGAAGGATTCCAAGTCCAGCGATTGTTTTTGCTTCTGCTAAAAAACCCTTCCCTGCCTCTGTGATTCCAAGATGCAATGGATAGTCAAAAATTTCTGAAATTTTCCTGTAACATTCTACTGTCTCCTTTACAAATGGTGTTTTCAATGAGATGATTATGGAATGGAAATTTAAATCCTGGAAGAATTTTACAGTATCTTTTGCAGTTTCAACCATACTTTTTACAAGAGGACCATTTATTTTAATAGAACCTGAGTTTATCCCTATCCTTATCGGTATTTCTCTCTCCTTTGCCATATTTACAATCTCTCTCAACCCATGTTTGGGTATATTTCCTGGATTAACTCTGACTTTATCTGCTCCATTTTCAATTGAATATATTGCAAGTCTGTAATCATAATGTATATCAGCTATTATGGGGACAGAGAATTTTTCTTTAAGAATTTTAATATTTTTTGCTTCATCTTCATTTGTAATTGATACCCTTATCAACTCTGCACCTTCTTTCAGCATCTTTCTGAATTCTGATAACAATCCATTTAAATTTGATGTCGGAACTTTTGCCATTCCCTGGATTGAAATGGGAGCATCTCCACCTATATATAAATTTCCGACTTTTATCTTTCTTGTCTTTCTCCTCATTTACCTTTAATTCTTTCTCCGAGTATTCTTAAAATGTCATTGTAAGTGATGTAAAGAGCAAGGGATATTAAAAGGATAATTCCAATATACTGGCATATTTCAAGCATCTTTCTGCTCGGTCTTCTCCTCAATATCCCTTCTCCCATAAGTCCTAAGAGATGGCCTCCATCAAATACCGGGAATGGGAATAAGTTTATAATTCCAATGTTGATTGATATGAAAGAAAGGTAGTAAAGGAATTTTGTAAATCCACGGTGTGCAATCTCTGCTGTCCATTTTGCAATCCCAACAGGTCCTGCAATGAATTTTGGAGAGACCTGTTTTGTAATGAGCAATTTAATACTTAAGAAAACACTGTAAATCAATTTATAAAATTCTCTTGATGCTCTGAGAAATGCATGCGGGAAGCTGTATTTCTCAATTATTATTTTTGGTCCAATACCTATTATATATACGGGTTTCTCCATTCCCTCTTCTTTATAAGGTGCTGGTTTTATTTTGAATTTCAAAATCTTTCCATTCCTTTTAACTTCAAGTTCAATCTCTTTCTCCCTGTCTTTTGATACACTTTTTCTTATATTTAAAATCACCTGGTACCATTCTCTCACCCTTTCCCCATTTACTCTTATTACTTCATCATCCACCTTCAATCCTGATTTTTCTGCAGGGAATCCCTTTAATAAACTTCCAATTTTCGTTCCATCATACCCATCAATACCCAGCATATATACAAAGATAAGGATGAAAAATCCGAATAAAAGGTTATGTAAGGAACCTGATACAATTATTTTTGAGCGGTCTAATGGACTTTTTCCCATATATTCCCATTCTTCAAATTTATCCTTCTTTGTATTTTCTTCTCCAGCAAGTTTTACAAATCCTCCAAAAGGTAAAAGGCAAATCTGGTATGTTGTTTCTCCCTTTTTAAAAGAAAATAACTTTGGTCCAAATCCTATTGAGAATTTTTCAACCCTGACACCCACCTTCTTTGCTACCCAGAAATGCCCAAATTCATGGATAAATATTATTATTGAAAAAAGAAAAATTATACTGATAATTGAGATTAACATTTTAACCTTTCTGCTATTTTCCTTGCCTGGTTATGTGCCCACTTATTAATTTCAAAAATATCATCAATTGAAGATATCTCACTTTTCTTATGTGAAAAGAATGTCTCCTGAACAATTTTAATAATATGGCTGAATTTAATCTCACCTTTTAAAAAAAGTTCCACAGCCTCCTCATCTGCTCCATTTAAAACCACAGGGTAAGAACCCTTTTCTTCCAGTGATTTTCTTGCAAGTAAAAGCCATGGAGAATTACTTTCTGGCTTTTTAAATGTAAGTTTTTCAATCTTTTCCAGCCTTAAATTTCCAAAATAATTCTCCCCCCTTTCTGGATAATTGAGAACAAAACTTATCGCATATTTCATATCAGGAAGTGAAAATATTCCCTTCTGGAAGCCATCCTTGAATTCAACAATACCGTGGATTACTGCTTCAGGATGTATCAGTATATCTATTTTTTCTGGAGGAAGTGAAAAAAGATAATGAGCCTCAATAATTTCAAAACATTTATTCATTAAGGTTGCTGAATCAACACTTATTTTCTTTCCCATTTTCCAGACAGGATGTGAAATAACCTCTTCAATTTTAACATCTTCTATATTTTCCCTTCCAAGCAAAGGCCCTCCTGAACATGTGAGATAAATCTTTTCAATATCCTTTATATTTTCATTCTCCAGAATCTGGAAAATTGCATTGTGTTCACTATCAACTGGAAGAATTTTACCATTCCCATCTTTCGCAGCCTCAATTATGAAATTCCCTCCAACAACCATTATTTCTTTTGTTGCAAGCCCTATTGTTTTTCCCTTTTTTAAAGATTCAATTACACCAGCAAGCCCCTTTATCCCTGGAATTGCTGCAATTACCAAATCTGCATCTTCCACAGTTGAAATTTCAACAAGACCTTCATCCCCATAGAAAAACTTCACATAAGGGAATTTTTTGAAAAAATCCTCATCCTTTTTCTCAATATATGCATATTTCGGTCTGAATTCCTCTATCTGTTCTGAAAGGAGTTTTTTATTCTCCTTACAGGCAAGTCCAACCACTTCAAATTTCTCTCTATTTTTTCTTATCACCTCAAGTGTATTTTTACCTATGCTTCCTGTTGAGCCGAGAATAACGATTTTCTTCATGGAAAAGGGTTGAGCCAAATTATTTTGGAATTATCAGTTTCTGCCCTGGATATATTGTATTTCCCTTCAATTTATTTCTCTTTCTGATTTTTTTAACAGTTGTGTTGAATTTCCTTGCAATTTTATAAAGGCAATCCCCCTTCTTTACTGTATAATAAATTTCTTTTCCTTCAGATATTCTTTCCTTTGGTATCTCTTTAAGTTGCTTTCTCAGAGATAAAATATCCTGTTTTAAATTGTAAATCTGACTTTCATGCCTTGTTATCTCATCAAGCAATATCTGGATTTTTTTATCAATATCTTTTTTCAATTGAGTTTTGAATTCTCTATCTTTTTCAATTATCTTTGATATCTTCCCAATAGTCTCTGTAATTTCTCTCTGTGAATTTTTCAAACTGATTATATCTTTCTGGATTGAAAAAAGACTTTTATTGAGCAATGTAATTGAATTGACCATATCATTCTGTGATTTTTTAAGTGCCTCTATATCCCTTCTGAATTCAAAGTTTTTATTTTGCTGTTCCCTTTCCCCCTTATTTATCCTTTCAGAAAGATTATATTCAACCTCCCCTATCTTCCCTTTAACTTCCCTTATTTCATTTTTAACACCCTCAATATTTTCAGAGATTGATGCAAATTTTTTATTATTTTCTCTTTCCAAATCCTCTATTTTTTTATTGATTTTTTTAATTTTGGAGGAAAATGTGTTTTTTAAATACAGAATATCTTCCTTTTTTGCAATCGTTTCACATCCACAGAATATAAGAAGAGCAAAGAAAAGGATATAAATTTTATTCATTCTTTGAAATAAGGAATTCACACCTTCTATTTTTTGCCCATGCTTCTTCACAGTGTCTTGGGTCAGCAGGTTTTTCCTCTCCGTAACTTACAGTAAAAATCCTTTTTGGAGAAACACCTTTAATAACAAGATATTTCCTTGCACTTAGAGCTCTCTGCTCTCCAAGGACCAAATTGTATTCCTTTGTTCCTCTCTCATCACAGTGTCCCTCAATTATTATCAACTTCTCAGGATTTTTAAGAAGGTATTCTCCAATTCTATCAAGGACTTTCTGGGCATTTGGTTTTAAGTTATATTTATCAAAATCAAAATAGATTGTCTGGAAAATATTCTTTTCAATCTCTCCTAACTCTTCTGGTCTTACAAACTTTACCTTTTGAGGAATCTTTTTCTGTGGTAATTCCTCCCCCTTCATTGCTTTTTTGACTTCTTCAGGAGTTGCTTTACCTTTCTTCTCCTCTTTCTCCTCAATAACTTCCTTCTCTTTTTTCTCCTCGGGCAATCTCTCTTTCTTTATCGGTTTTTTAGGACAACATCCTGCCAGAATGAGGAAAAGTAATGTGAAAACCAGCCATCTCATTATTCCCTCCTTTTTAAAAAAGACTACCATAATTCATAAATTTGTCAATTGTATGACCAGCTTGGGCTGAAAGCATTGTATTTACTTTCTGTAAGTCTTCTTTTTTCTTTTGTATATATGTCAAAAATCCATAAGGTTGAGGGGAATTTATCTGATTTTGTATAAACTATATGTCTGCTGTCAGGTGCCCATGATATCTCTTCACATCCAAGGTTTTCTCCAACAATTTTTGTCTTTCCGGTCGGAACCTCATAAATTGCTATGCCAAATTTTTTCCTTTTCAAAATAATATAAGCGATGAAATTACCATCAGGAGACCATCTTGGACAGGTTGAATAAGAAGATATATAACTTATCCTTTTTACTCTATAGCCATCTTTATCCATTATGAAAATCTGTGCACTTCCCTGTCTGTCAGATACAAAACATATATTTTTCCCATCAGGAGAAAATGATGGGGAGCTGTCAATCCCTCTATAATAAGTGAGTCTCTTTTTAATATTCCCGTAAAAATCCGTTATATAAATTTCAGGGTTTCCAGATTTACTTAAAACCGCAGCAATCTCTTTTGTTGAGATTGAAATTGAAGGGCATGCATTTAATCCAGGATGGGCAAGAAGTATTTCCTTTTTTCCTGTGGATATACTGTATTTTACAATTTTCGGCCATCCACCTTTATAAGAAATGAAGAGAAATGAATTTTTACTGAACCATCTTGGAAATGCAAGATGATACTTTTCATTTGTAATTTTCCTGATATTTTCACCATCATAATCAATTGAATAAATCTGGTGCGAACCATCCTTATCAGAGACAAAGAGAATTTTTGTACTGGCAATTCCTGGTTTTCCAGTCAATGCGAAGACAATTTTATCATTTAAAAGATGTGCAAATTCCCTTGGATTTGATAAAGGGGTAAAAATATCTTCAAATATTCTTTTATTATCAAGAATGTCCTCAATAACAAATTTTATCCTTCCATTTTCAGATAAATTATAAAGTAAAAGTTCTGTTGAATATTTTTTCTTTTCACCTTCCAAATTTTTTATAAATCTGGCCTCATTTACTGTGAAAAATCCTGAATATTCAAGGTCCTGTGCAAGGGTTTTGATAAATTTTCTCCAGTATATATCTGGTTTTTTCTTTAAAAGGATTACAATCTCTGCTTTTTCTGTAAAATTTTTTGTTATTTTTATAAACACTCTGCCATAGGAAATTTGGGTTAAGAGAAGAAAAAGGATAAATATTCTTTTCATTTTCCCTCCTCTATAATAGTCTTCATTCCTGTCTTGTAGCAAGCCCTATCTTTTTTATATCGCATTTTCTAACTATATTCAAAACCTTTATCAACTCCTCATAATATATTTTCTCATCGCCTTTTACAATAATAGAAATTTCTGGATTCTGTCTTTTCTTTTCTTTAAGGATTCTGTAAAGCTGCCTTAAAGAGACTCTTCTGCTTCCAATATAATAACGGTTTTTTGGAGCAATTGTAATTATGATACTTTTTTTGGGAGATATTTTGTAAGGTGCTGATTTGGGTAATCTGACATTTATCCCCTGCTCAATTAAAGGTGAAATCATAAGCAGTATAATTACAAGTGTGAGTGCAATATCTACAAGGTTTGTAACATTCATCTGGTAAAGTGGCGAATTTATATTTTCAAAAAATTTCCTATTCATTCCTTTTCTTTTTAATAAAAGATATTAATTCAGGTAAAAGAATTTCAATTTCACTTCCTATCTTTCTTATCACAGTTAAAAACCAGTTATATCCTATTGCTGCAGGAATTGCAACAATGAGACCAACAACAGTTGTAATCAATGCTTCAGCAACTCCTGATGCAACAACTTTTATTGATGAGGAACCTGTTATGGCCATATTATTAAATGCAAGGAGAAGCCCCCAAACAGTTCCAAGGAGTCCCAGAAATGGACAGATAGCAGATGTTGTTGCAAGAAAACTCAGATTGCTTTCAAGGGCTTCAAGCTGGTTTGTAGCAAATTTCTCAATATATTCATCAAATTTATCATCATCAATATTTTTCTCAAGTCCATATTTTAAAATGTTTGAAAGTGGGCAGAATAAATCAGGCGGTTTTTCCCCTCTTTCAAGATAAGATTTGAAAATTTTGTTATTTCTCCTTACCCTTCTCAAAATAAAAAATTTCTCAATTATAATACACCAGGAAACAAGAGAGAAAATTCCAAGGATTACAAGGTCTGCTTTCCCTGCCAGATCGCAATGTCTCCATGCTGAGAGGAAGATATTATTCATACAAAGGAATTTTAGAATTTTTCAATCTTCCAGTCAATTTTTAAATTTTGACATAAATTTTTTAAAGGTTTAAATTACTTTTAATATAAGGAGAATTAAAAATGATATTTTTACCTTTTTCTCTGCTTCTTCTTTTACTTCTCATAATCCTCCTTCCATTTTTATTTTTCATAATACACATTGAGATAATAAATATAGCACTATCAAAAATTGGAATTCCTCCAACACTTGCATTTTTGATACTTCTGGCTTCTCTCATAGGAAGTATGATCAATATCCCTGTATATTCTAAGGAAGCAGTTTTAATCCCTCCAGAAAGAGAAATTTTCTTTCTTTTCCGTCCATTTGGAATGCCTGAAATACATACAAAACAGATAATAGCGATTAATCTTGGAGGATGCATTATCCCTCTTCTTCTCTGCCTTTATTTAATAAGGAAAGCTCCATTTTTACCAACATTTTTTGCAACAATTATTTCAATTGTTGTTTGTTTTAAACTATCAAAAGTTGTTCCAGGAGTTGGAATTACAATACCTGCATTTATACCACCGATTGTCTCTGTAATCCTTGCATATATTCTTTCTCCAGAGAATAAAATACCTGTTGCCTATATCTCAGGTGTCCTTGGGGTCCTTATAGGAGCAGATATATTGAATCTCCCTGCTCTCAGTAAATATCCGGGTGTTATGAGTATAGGGGGAGCTGGAGTATATGATGGAATATTCCTTGTCGGGATTTTTTCTGTTCTTCTGGCATAAAATTTATAAATTATGTAAAATTCTGATGGTATGGAATTGATAAAGATTAAAGATAAAGGTTTGGATGTTGTCCCTTATATTGTGAAGAGATTGAAAGAAGGGAAAATTGTAATCTCTCCAACAGATACTGTTTATGGGATAATATGTGATGGATGGAATGATTTATCCAAAGAAAGGATATTTGAAGTAAAGAGAAGAAAGAGAGAAAAAGTACTTACAGGGTTTGTGAGAGATATAGAAGAAGCAAAAAAGTTTGCAGAAATTGATGGAAAGAAGGAAGAGTTTGTAAAGAAAAAGTGGCCAGGAAGGTATACTTTTATATTCAGAGCAAAAAGAAAAATAAATTTCATTGTCTCATCCAGCAATGAGATAGGGATAAGGATTCCAGACCATCCATTTCTTCTTGAAGTTCTGAAACATTTTGAAATTCTTGCTTCCACAAGTGCAAATTTATCAGGTGAAAACTCTCCATCCTGCATTGATGAGATTGATGAAGAGTTAAAGGAAAGAGTTGATATAGTTGTTGATGGAGGAAGGACGGATGGGAGGGAATCAACCATATGGAAATTTGTAAATGATAAGATGAAACTTTTAAGAGGAAATATTTTATTTGTATGTGAGGGAAATTCATGCAGAAGTCCAATTGCAGAGGCTATTCTTAAAGATATTATAAAAGATAAATTGAAGATAAAGGTTGAATCAGCAGGTGTTGGAATTATAAATAAGGGGGAGATACCTGACAAGACAAGAAAAGTTTTGAGTGAGATAGGGATAAATATTGAAAAGGATTTCTCCCAGCCACTTGATTTCAGAAAGGTTGAAGAAGCAGATATTATATTTGTAATGGAAGAAAGGCAGAAGGAGAAAATAATAAGTTTTTTACCAGAAGCAGAAGAAAAGATAACTGTTCTTGATATTCCTGACCCTGCAGGTAAAGATTTTTCTTTTTACAGGCAGATAAGGGACATAATAAAAGAAAAAATTGAAAAAATTGTTTTAAAAAGGATATGTTTATGAAAGTAGGGATAGCAAGTGACCATGCTGGATTTGAGATAAAAGAATATCTTAAAGATAAACTTAAAAAAGAAGGATATGAGGTGATTGATTTTGGGCCGGAATTTAAAAAAGCAGTTGATTATCCTGATTATGGAGTGAAAGTTGCAAAGAGTATCTCTGATGGAGAGATTGAAAGGGGTATCCTTATATGCGGAACAGGTATTGGAATGAGCATAACAGCAAATAAATTTAAAGGTGTAAGGGCTGCTTTATGCAATTCAACTTTCCTTGCCAAACTTGCAAGAGAACATAATGATGCAAATGTTATTACATTTGGTGGGCGTATAATTGCAAAGGAACTTGCATGGGAAATAACAAAAGTTTTTCTTGAGACACCTTTCCTTAAAGGCAGGCATCTGCGGAGGGTTAATAAAATAAAAAAACTTGAGAAATGAAAATTTTCTCAAAAAAACTTCCCTATATTTGTCCAGCCTCAATTTTCAAAATTTTAAATTGTGAAAGATATTTTTGCTACCTTGATAGTTGTAAAAGAACAAAGGGAAGTTATTCAGTGATGGGATTGAGGCCGTTTTTAATATTTACCAGTAAGAGAAAGGATATATCTGTGTGGGAATTCGGTGATGTGAAAAGATTTAATGGAGACCCTCTCATAATCCTTGATAAATTTTTGAAAAAATATTCCTATATTTCCAGTCCTTTCTTCTCTCCCGGTGGGCTTGGGTATTTTTCTTATGATTTGGCATGGGAGATTGAGAGACTCCCTGATATTTCAAAAGATGATTTAAATATCCCTGATATATTTTTATGTTTTTATGAGTTTTTCCTTATATTTGACCATGGAGAGAAGAAGACAGTTTTGGCAGGGATAAATATAAATGGGAATGAGTCTGTTTATAGAAAGAAATTCAATTCATTTTATAAATACATAAAAACTCTATTTGAAAATGCTGGAAAATATAAGGAAAGGAAAGATACACCCGTTGAAATCAAAGGAATATCTTCAAATATGAGGGTATCAAGATATATAGAGTCTATCAAAAAAATAAAGGAATATATCAGAAATGGAGATGTTTACCAGATAAATTTTTCCCAGAGAATAGAAGCAGATGGTAAATTTTGCCCTGAAAATATATATCTGAAAATAAGGAATGTAAACCCAACTTCATTTTCCGGATATTTCAATGCAGGAGATTTCAAAATCCTTTCAAATTCTCCAGAATTATTCATTAAAAAGACAGGAAGGGCAGTGATTACAAGACCTATGAAAGGGACAAGACCGAGGGGAAGGACAAAAACAGATGATATAATTTATAAAAGTGAACTTCTTAAAAGTGAAAAGGATAAAGCAGAACTTGTAATGATAGTTGACCTTGAAAGGAATGACCTTGGAAAGATATGTGAATTTGGGAGTGTAAAGGTTAAAAAATTGCGGATACTTGAAAAATACAGGACAGTTTACCAGACAACATCCCTTATTGAAGGCACTTTAAAAGAAGGGGTGGATACAGTTGATTTATTGAAAGCGACATTTCCAGGTGGTTCAATAACAGGTGCTCCAAAAGTAAGGGCGATGGAGATAATTGAGGAACTCGAACCTACCAAAAGGTCTTTCTATACAGGAAGTTTCGGTTATGTTGGATTGAACGGGTGCATGGAGCTCAATATTATGATAAGGACAATCCTCCTTAAAGGTCAAAAACTTTATTATCCTGTGGGAGGCGGGATAGTTTGGGACAGTATCCCTGAGAAGGAATATGAGGAGACAATAACGAAAGCAAAGGCATTCTTTTTAACCCTGGGTTTTGAAAATGAAGGAGAATTTAAGAGAATGCTTGTTTGAGGGAAAGATTATTCCTTTCAAAAATATAACGATTGATGATTTATGGAGAGGATTTCTTTATGGTGATGGTATTTTTGATACATTAAGGGTGAGAAATTATGTGATATTCAGATGGGAACACCACTGGGAAAGGCTTGTTAAAAATGCTTGCTTCTGCAATCTTTCAATAAATAAAGAAAAAGAGGAAGTTGAGGAGGATATAATAAGACTTTTAAAGAAAGCAAAAATAGAAGATGCATATGTTAGAATAAATGTATGGAGGAAAGCCCCTTTATTTTTTGACCCACAGGATGAAAGGGAATCTTTTATTTTAATAATTGCAAGGCCTTACCATCCATATCCTGATGAATTTTATCAGAAAGGTATAAGGTGTATGGTGAGCAAAAACTTTTATGTAAATGAGAAATCAATTTTATCAAGAGTGAAATCCCTTTCATTTGCAGGAAATGTCCTTGCAAGAATTGAAGCAAAAATGAAAGGATATGATGATGCCATTCTTCTAAACAGTAAGGGAGAAATATCAGAAGCGACAGTTGCAAATTTATTCTTTATTATTAAAGGGAAACTCTTCACTCCATCCTTAGAATGTGGTATTCTTGAGGGGATAACAAGGAATCTGGTTCTGGAGATATGCGAAAGGCTGGATATTGAATTTGAAGAGGGAAAATATACTATTTCTTCTTTGAAGGATGCTGATGAAGTATTTATTACAAATACACTTTGCGGGATATTACCTGTAAGGGAGATAGAAGGGATATTTAAAAGTGATAATTTCCCGATTACACAATATTTAATGAGGGAATACGAAAAGTTATTTATTTCTGAAACTAAAGGAAGGAGAAAAAATGGATATTGAAAAAATTCTTGAAGAGACAGGGGCAATTTTAAAAGGACATTTTTTACTATCTTCAGGACTCCATTCAGATAAATATTTTCAGATAGCACTTGTTTTCCAGTATCCGGAATATGGGGAAAAGATAGCTTTTCAACTTGCAAAAATGTTTAAAGATGAGAAAATAGATGTTGTGATAGGGCCTGCGATAGGTGGAATAATACTTTCCTATGAACTTGGAAGGATTTTAAAAGCAAGGAGTATATTTGCGGAAAGGGAAAACGGAAAGATGAGATTGAGGAGAGGATTTGATATTCTTGAAGGAGAGAGAGTTCTTATATGTGAAGATGTTATAACGACAGGGTTATCTGTTGGGGAGGTTATAGAGATTGTGAGAGAAAAGAAAGGAGAGATTGTTGGTATAGGATGTATTGTTGAAAGAGGGAAAGCAGAATTCCCATATCCAGTTAAGTCCCTCCTTAAACTGGAAATTAAAAATTACCATCCTTCAGAATGCCCATTATGTAAGAAAGGTATTCCTCTTGTAAAGCCAGGAAGCAGGAGGTAGAAGATGGAGGAAAAACTTACAAGTGAAGTTAAGGATTATGCCAAAAAACTTGGAGCAGACCTTGTTGGAATTGCTCCTGTTGAGAGATTTAAGAATGCACCTTTAAGGATGAGTCCAAAGGGTCTGCTACCTGAAGCAAAAAGTGTGATAGTTATGGGTATACACCATCTTGATTGTGCTGTTGAACTTGGAGGATATCCCACCCCACATGATATGGGTCCTTATCGCACGCAAAGTGCAGCAATGAATCCAATTCTTGATGATTTGGCATTCAAAATGGCGATATTCCTTGAAAAAAAGGGATATAAAACATTGCCTATTGCTTCAACCAATATATGGAGATATTATCCTTATAAAGACCTTAAAATTTCCTTTGCTCCAGACCTTGCCCATAGATATGCAGCAGTCTGTGCTGGTCTCGGTGAGATTGGATGGAGCGGTCTTTTTTTATCTCCTGAATTTGGCCCAAGGCAGAGAGTGATTTCAGTTATTACAGAGGCTGAACTTTTACCTGACCCAATGTATGAAGGAGAAAGATTATGTGACAGGTGTATGGAATGTGTAAGGCACTGTCCAACAGATGCTTTCAGAAAGGAAGTGAAAAAGATAAACAGAATTGAAATAGGGGGAAAGATTTTTGAATTCCCTGATATAAATAAGTGGAGATGTGCCTGGGCTGAGAATTTCCTTTTAAATCTTTCACTTCCAATCCCTGAAAAAGTTGATGAGGAAGTAATTCTTGAAAATCTTGAAAAATATGGAATAAAAGGTGGGGAAGAAGGGATGTGCCTTAAATACTGTATGGTTCCTCAGAAAAGGTACTATCAGAAAGATTATACAGATGCTCCAAGGAGAAAAAAGGAGATAAAAAAATCACCGGAAATTTTAAAAAATGAAATTTTAAAGATGGTTGAAGAAAACTTCATTGATATTTTTGTCTCCTGTCCTGTTGATAATTTCAGAAATTCAAATTATTTCCATCCCGAATACCATTTACCTGATGGGAAGAGCGTAATCTCAATAGGGATTAAGGTGGATAATGAAACTCCTGACCTTTTATCTTCAGTTGAAAGAAGATTAAACCTTTTGTCTTTCAAAATTGCTCATCTTTTTGATATATCTGGCTATTCTTCAATCACATCCTACAATATCCCGCATTCACTCATAGGTCAGGAAATAACAGGTAAAGTTAAAAACTATTATTTTTCCACAGTTATTACAGGAGCAGATTTTCCGAATGTAAGATATGAAAGTAAGAAAGGAAGGAGAAATTTGAGGAAGGAAGATATTAAAGATTTCTGTTTAAATCAGGGAGCAGACCTTGTTGGATTTTTCACAAAAGAAAGGTATGAGAGATTTATAAAAAAGATGGGAAATTTTATTCCAGAAAATTATTATGAGATTTTGGATAAGGGAAAGATTTATGGGCCATTTATTCCTGAAATCAGGGAAAGGAAAATAAAGATTAAAAAATTTGAAGATTATTTGGAGGATGGAAAATCTGCAATAGCAATCGGTCTTCATTTCCCTGATGCATGTATTGATACTGCAAAGGTAACCCCTGCTGAAACAGTCAGCCCTTATGCCTATGCTCATTATGAGACACTCCTTCTTTTAAAGGATATTGGATTGAATCTTGTAAAGTTCCTTGAAGGAAATGGATATAAAGCTACTCTCACCCATTCAATCACCGGTTTTTATTCATATGTAAAGAATTCAAGAGGTTATCTCCCAGATGCAAGGACAGGGAACTTTGAGGCTTTCCTGTCAGGTATCGGTTATATTGGAAAGAATGGAGTAATAATTACTGAAAAGTTTGGACAGAGACAGAGATTTATCTTTGTTTTAACAGATGGATTTTTTGAAGATGACCCTCTCTATAATGGAAAAAATTATTGTGAAGACTGTAATTTATGTATTTCATCATGCCCAACAGATGCGATAAAAAATGAAACGGTGAGTTTTGAATTTGAAGGGATAGATTTTAAATATCCTGTTATTGACCTTTATAAATGTGACATGGCAAAAAGATATTGTTTAAGTGGTGAGGAAGGGCCAAAATATTATGGGATAAACCCTGAGATAAATATTTCTGAAAATATAGATATTGAGAAAATTGCAAGGAATGTGAGTAAAGTGAAATGGGGAGTGCAGAAAAGGCATTTAAATATATGTGAGGAATGTATAAGAGTTTGCCCATTTAAGGGGAGGAGGGAATGATTGATAAAGAAGAATTGAAAGAGTATGCAAGGAAGGTGAAAGCAGATTTAATTGGAATAGCAAATATTGAAAGATTTGATGGGATTGAAAAACAGCACCATCCAAAAAGTATTTTTCCAGAAGCAAAGACAGTTATAGTTGTGGGGAAAAGGATAACAAGAGGGACGCTGAGAGGTGTTGAGGAAGGGACACAGTTTGGCATTTATTCATTTTACGGAAGAATCTGGCTTGAAGACAGGTTCCTTGCAATGGTGACTTTTAAAATAAGTGAATTTCTTGAAGATAGAGGATATGAAGCAGTCCCTTTACCGAATATTCCTCCAGATACTCCACCGATGGGGATACCTGTGAAGAAAGGGTATCCTGCTCCAAATGTTTTGATTGATATAGAAGATGCAGCAGTAAGAGCAGGTCTTGGAGAGATTGGATATTGCGGGATATTTTTAACTCCTGAATTTGGCCCAAGACAGAGATTCCAGGCAATTATTACCGATGCTGAGATAGAGCCAGACCCGATAAAAAAAGAAAATATATGTGATTTATGTAAAGAATGTGTGAGGATATGTCCTCTTAATGCAATAGGTGGAAAAGAAAGAAAAATAAAAATATGTGGAAAGGAAATGGTCGTTGCAGAAATTGAATGGGAAAAGTGCAGGATATGTAAAAATGGTGTATTTCCAAATATTTATTATGAAGATGCAAAACCAGACAGAATAGCTGCTTTATGTTCAAGAACATGCCTTTCTCATCTTGAGAAGAAGAAAAGAATAAAAAATTTATTCAATGAAAAATTCAGAAAGAGGTCTGTGTGGAAATGGGAAAAAGATTGACAAAAGAAAAAATAAGAGAGGTTGCATATTCACTTGGACTTGACCTTATAGGTTTTGCAAATATTGAAAGATTTGAAAATGCTCCAGTAGATATGCATCCAAAAAGTATTTTTCCAGAAGCAAAGACAGTCATAGTTGTGGGGAAAAGGATATTAAGGGGAGGCTGGCGCGGAATTGAGGAGGGGACAAACTGGGTATCCTATACTTATTTTGATTACCATGGACTTTTAAACTCATTTTTCATCCAGCTCCCATTATATGAACTTGCCTGTTTCATTGAAGATTATGGATATGAAGCAGTTCCTTACTATTCAGGAGTTCCTGAAGCGAAACCACCTGGAAAGCCATTGAGAGAAAATCAGCCACCTCCAGATGTCCATCTTGCAATAAGAATAGCAGCAGTCTGTGCTGGCCTTGGAGAGATTGGATGGAGCAAAGTTTTTTTGACAAAAAAATATGGGCCAAGACAGAGATTGCATGCTATAATCACAGACCTTGAAGTTGAACCAGACCCTCTTGTAAAACCTGGAAGTATATGCAAAAGGTGTATGGAATGTGTTAAAGGTTGTCCTTCAAATGCAATACCACACATAAAAGAAGGAAAAAAAGTAAGTATAAAGATAGAAAATTATACTTATGAATGGGCAGATATTGACCTTGGAAAATGCACTTTAAGTTATCACGGTGGTGATTCAAGAGTCTCTCCTTTCATCCACAAATCCTTTCCAGGATGGAACATAGATGCAAGGAAGCAGAATTTTTCAGAAGAAGCTGCTTACAAATTCTGCTGGAGTCTTTCCACAGGTAAATGGAGGAAGACAGAAGAATTCCCGTCAGGTTATATAATTGAAGGGCATGCCTATTTACAGAAATGGGGAGTTGGAGGAAGTTACGGAATATGCGGTTCCAGAGGTTGCATGAGAAGTTGTTTCAATTTCTTAGAAAAAGCAGGTATTGTTGAGCAGAGGTTTAAAAACGAACCATTTATAAGAAGGAAAAGATGGCTTTTACCATATAAAGTTAAAAGAAGCAAGGATTGACAAAAATTTTAAATGGTTTAAAATGTAATGATTTTTCAAAAAAATGAAGGTAAGGTCTGGATTTGTGGTAAAGGGATACAGACTTGAGGAGATGGTTGGTTCAGGAGGATTTTCCACAGTCTATAAAGCAACAAGTGTTACACTTAACCCTCCTTTTGGAAATGTAATTGCTGTTAAAGTATTGCATCCAAGAAGAATTGAAAAGGAGCAGATTAAAAGGTTTAAAAATGAAGCACATATTGCAATGTCACTTGAACATGAGAATATAGTAAAAGTCTATGATTTTGTGGAATATGAAGGAAATTTTTTTATTTTCATGGAACTTCTGGATATTGACCTGAATAAGATGATAAAAACGAAAAAGGAAGTATTCACATTTGAAAAGATTATAGAAATATTGAAAAAATCTGCTTTGGGTCTTTCTTATCTTCATAAAAAGGGTATCATCCATAAAGATTTCAATCCTTCAAATATATTACTCTCCTACTCTCTGAAAAAAGTAAAGATTACAGATTTTGGACTTGCAAGGAAAAAGAGATTTATTTTCTGGAAAAATCCGCCTTCTTCTGGTGGAACGAGAGGATATATTGCTCCTGAAGTCTATCAGGGAAGGATTGATAAAAGAGTGGATATCTATTCTTTTGGAAAAAGTATGGAGAATATATTTTCTCAATTGAATTTCCCAATTACAAATGAGATTTCTCATATTATAGAAGTTTCAACAAAGGAAGACCCTAAGGAAAGGTTCCAGGATATGGATGAGATTATTTACCTTCTTAACAGAATAGAAAATGGAAAGAGAGTTTAAAAATCTGTATGATGCAATAGAACTGGAGTTTTCAAGGGAAAGATGTTACCGCCTTGTATATGAAATTTTCTGTTTTAACCGTGAGGTCTATTCTCCAGGATATTATGAAGCTGCAAAATACTGTATGGATGATTTGAAAGAAAGTGGTTTAAGTGGAGTGGAGATACTGGATTATCCTGCTGATGGAATAACAAAATATGGAGATTATATTATGCCTTCTGCATGGAGAATTAAAGAAGGTGAATTGATAATCACTTATCCTGAAGAAGCAAAGGGGAAAGTTTTGGCAAGATACAGTGAAAATCGCTGTTCAGTCATTTCTCTTTCGCCTCCAACTCCAAAGGGTGGAATAGAGGCAGAGGTGGTATTTATTCCTGATGGAATGAAAGAAAAAGATTATGAAGGTATTGATGTGAAGGGAAAAATCATCTTTACTCACCAGTTGGCAAGGTCAATAATGAGATTGGCAGTGGAAAAAGGTGCTATTGGTATAATACAGGATGCAAGGTATTTATATCTTAAATCAAATAAACTATACAAAATCCCTGATTCTGTAAGGTGGCATTTTTTACTTGGATGGAAATTTGAGAAAAATTGTTTTGCTTTTTCAATCTCTCCAAGGGACGGAGAATATCTTGAAAATTTAATTAAAAAATATGGAAAAGTAAAAGTTTTTGCAAATGTAGATAGTGAGATATACGAAGGGGTAACAGGGAATGTTACAGGTGTAATACCAGGGAAAGGGAAGGAAGAGATTTTACTTGTTGCACATTTAAATGAGCCTGGAGCAGTGGATAATGCTTCTGGCTGTGCAGTATTACTTGAAGTTGCAAGGTGTTTGAACAGATTGATTAAAAAGGGGAAATTGCCTCCTCCCAAAAGGAGTATAAGATTCCTTCTTGGAGCAGAATTTTTTGGAATATCCTCTTATCTGGCAAATAATAAAGATAAAATTCAAAATACAATAGCAGGACTTAACCTTGATTGTGTTGGTATAGACCCTAAAAAGAAAAATATAATTTTAAAAGTTGGAAGGACACATGCCCACCAGGATACTCCCTCTTTTGTTGATGACTTACTTGAATGGATAGTGGAAAAATCCTCACAGGAATTTTCAAGGGAAGATTCTCCAGAAAGTGAAGTACCTTTCAGATGGATAAAAGGAGAATATATTGAACCGGAAAGCAGAATCCTTTCTGATAGATCAGTTGGTGTACCCACACCAAGTTTAAGTACAGGAATAGATTACCTCACCTATCATACTTCATATGATAGACCGGACCAGATTGACCCTTTAACTTTGAAAAGAACAGGAATAATTTCAGCTATATATGCTTACTTTATTGCCAATGCCGGAAAAGAAGAAGCACGATGGCTTGCTGAGGAGATGTGTTCCAGGGCGAAAGTAAGGATAATCAGTGAGATTGAAAAATATATCTCAAAATTGGATAAAATTCAGGATAAGGAATCTTTACTGGATGATATTGAGAGGAAAATTGGTTATATGAAGGAAAGGGAGATGGAGGCTTTTGATTCATTATTAAAACTGGTTCCAAAAGCAGAACATTCCCATTTCAAAGATTACATTTCATTTCTGAAAAAAGAGATAAAGAAAGTGGTGAAGGATGAGTATGGAAGGATAAACCATTTACTTGAAACATTAAATGTGAAGAGGAGACTTAAGGAGAAAGGATTTACAAAGGAGGATTTAAAGAAGGATTTGAAGAAACTTGGTTTGAAGGAAGGAGATATTGTGATGGTCCACTCTTCACTCCGCAGTCTCGGTTATGTTGAAGGTGGAGCAAATACAGTTATAGATGCTTTGATAGAGACTGTTGGGAAAAAGGGAACAGTTATTGTTCCAACCCATACACTTGAAGGGAGAGTATATGTAGGTGGTGTATTTGACCCTGAGACTTCCCCATCTTTTGTTGGGACTTTAACAGAAGTTTTCAGAAAGAGAAAAGATGCGGTGAGAAGCCGTCATCCAACCC
The DNA here is from genome assembly GCA_003644395.1 of Candidatus Omnitrophota bacterium. Taxonomy (GTDB): domain Bacteria; phylum Ratteibacteria; class UBA8468; order B48-G9; family JAFGKM01; genus B48-G9. Next base: position 15,083 of record QNCF01000001.1, on the reverse strand, counting down.
ATTCAGTAGCAGCTATAGGTGGGAAAGCAGTTGAAATAACAAAAGACCATAAAGTTGGCCCTGCACTTGGGCCTGGAAGCCCAATTGATAAATTGGTAAGATGGAATGGATATATTTTATTGCTTGGTGTTGGGCATGAATCAAATACAACAATCCATTATGCACAGCAATTGATGGAACCATCAAATCTGGAAGAAGGAGATGTCCGTATTTTTGATAATGGAAAGGTAAAGGTTGTCCATTTAACAAACTGGCCAACAGCAGGGTTTGGAAGATTGCTTGAAGTGATGGAGCCCATCTGGAAAAAGAGTGGAATAGTGAAAGAGGGAAAGGTTGGGAAAGCACGTGTAAAGATAATGAGGGCAAGGGAACTGGTAAAGAGTATAATAAAAGAGTTGAGGAAAGACCCAACTATCATCCTCTGCCATCCTGAAGGGGAATGTAAATACTGTGATAGAGTTAGAAAAGCATATGCTGAAGGAAAATTGGTTATAAAAGATGTGCCAGAAAAATGATGAAATAAGGATTGGATTTATAGGGTGTGGTTCAATAGCATATAAACATCTGGAGGTACTGAAGAATATTGATGGAGTAAAAATAACAGGAGTTTTTGACCCTGATAAAGGGAATTCTGAAAGGTTTTCAAAAGATGCAGGGAATGTAAGGATATATTCTTCAGAGGAAGAAATTATTAAAAGTGGCAATATTGATGGAGTTGTAATATGCTCACCACATAAATACCATTTTCCACAGATTAAACTTGCCTTAGAGAATAATTTACATATTCTTGTTGAAAAGCCTGCAGTTATAAATTCTGAAGAACTATCTGAAGTTAAAAGATTACTTGAGGAAAAGAAAAAGGTGTTTGTTGTTGGATACCAGAGGCATTATCTCGGAACTTTCCTTGGAGCAAGAGAGGAGATTAAAAATGGAAGGATTGGAAAGATAATTTTTGTATGTGGATACCTTGCTCAGGGATGGATTGAACTTATAAAAAGGACAAAAAGAACATGGAGGTTTGACCCTGAAATATCAGGTGGCGGACAGCTTATGGATTCAGGAAGCCATTTCCTTGCAATGTTATTTTTCCTTACAGATTTGACACCTTCTGATGTATATTCTTTCATTGATTACCGTGGTATGAAGGTGGATATAAACACATCATTCATAGTGAAATTTAAAGAGGGTGCTATAGGAAATTTTGGAATTCTGGGGATAGACCCTGGATTTAGAGAAGCACTGCTTATATGGGGAGAAAAGGGAGTTATTAAAGTTAGCAGTGCAGGAGAAGATTCCTATATACATATCAATGGTGAGAAATCCCCCTCCCCTATAAGGAAAATATCTCCTTCTGTTAAAACTCCAGCAGAGGATTTTATAGAATGCATAAGGAATAATAAAAAACCAAATACAGATTTTTCAGTTATTGAAAAAGTTGTAAGATTAACAGAGATGGTTTACAAATCAGTTAAGTGACGATGAGAATAATAGTCTGTATCAAACAGGTTCCTGAGACTTTTGAAGTTGAAATTGATAATGAGACAAAAAGGATAAAGAGGGATAGTGTGAAAGGAATTATAAATCCATATGATATGTATGCAATTGAAGAGGGTTTGAGATTGAAGGAGAGATTTGGTGGAGAGACAATAGCCATATCAATGGGTCCTCCTCAGGCAGAAAGTGCATTACGGGAGGCAATAGCAATGGGTGTGGATGATGCTATATTACTTACAGATATGAAATTTGCTGGAAGTGATACACTGGCTACTTCATATACACTTTCCTGTGCAATTAAAAAAATAGGTAATTTTGATATCATCATATGTGGGAAAGAAGCAATGGATGGGAGTACAGGACAGGTTGGGCCTGAAATTGCTGAAAATTTGAAAATCCCATTTATCACATATGTGAGTCAGATAATAAACATAGAGAATAACCAGATTGAATGTAAAAGATTGCTTGAGGACCATTACGAAATACTGAAAAGTCCTCTACCTGTTTTAATTACAGTTGTTAAAGAAATAAATGAGCCAAGGATACCATCACTTAAAGGGCTTTTAAAATCAAAAAAAGCAGAGATAAAAAAATGGGGTGCAAAAGATATTGGTGGAGATGAGGAGAGATTTGGACAGGATGGTTCACCGACAAGGGTTATTGATATCTGGAAACATACGGTGAAGAAAGAGGGAAGAAAATTAAGCGGGAGTGCAGAAGAAATGGCAGATGAGATTTTAAAAGAACTTAAAAAACAGGGTATATTGTGATGGGAATAAAAATTCTTTATGAAAAATGTAATCTTTGCAGAATCTGTATTGAGAAATGTCCATTCGGTGGAATTGAGGAAAAAGAGGGAAAGATTGTAATAAATGAGAATTGCAGGCTTTGCGGTATATGTGTTAAGGAGTGTCCTCAAAATGCAATTTTAATTGTAGAGAAGGAAAGGAAAAAAGATATATCAAAATATAAAGGGATATGGTTTTTTGCAGAACAAAAGAAAGGAAAATTGTTATCTGTCTCTTTTGAACTTTTAAATGCATGTTTGAAATTGAAAGAAAAACTGGGTGAAGAAGTATCAGGGGTTATTATTGGCGGAAAGAATGTTGAGGAGATGGGAAGGGAACTTATAAAAAGGGGAGCGGAAAAAGTTTATATTGTGAAAGATGATTCACTTGAAGAATTCCAGGAAGAACCATATATTGATATCCTTTCCCAGCTTATTGAAAGATATAAACCTTCTATCTTGCTTGCTTCAGCAACAATGGCTGGAAGGTCTTTCATTCCATCAGTCGCTGCAAGGATTGGAACAGGGCTTACAGCTGACTGTACAGGAATAGATATTGATAATGAAAGTAAACTCCTTGTACAGATAAGGCCAACATTTGGTGGGAATCTTATGGCAAAGATAGTATGCAGAGACCACAGACCCCAGATGGCAACAATAAGACCAAAAATTATTGAAGAAGCAAAAATTAAGGATAACCCTGATGGGAAATTGATAATTGAAGAATTTTCATCATTTTCTGTAAATAAAAGGGTGAAGATTATAAAAAGGGAAATGACAAAAAATGTTGTGGATTTACAGGAGGCAGAAATAATAGTATCTGGAGGCAGGGGATTGAGGGATGGTAAAAACTTTTCAATGATATGGGAACTTGCTGAATTGCTTGGTGGCGCTGTTGGGGCTTCACGTGCAGCAGTTGATGCAGGATGGATAGGATATCCTCATCAGGTTGGTCAGACTGGAAAGACTGTTAAACCAAAAGTTTATATAGCATGTGGAATATCAGGAGCAATCCAGCATCTTGCAGGGATGCAGACTTCAGATTATATAATAGCCATAAATAAAGACCCGGATGCACCAATCTTTAAAGTGGCAAATCTTGGAATTGTTGGAGACCTCTTTGAAATAATACCTGTTCTTATCAAAAAATTAAAAAATAAAGTTTAGGGCTTTATTCCAAATTTTTTCAAAAATTTAAGGCTCCTTTCAATTGCTTCAAATGGTTCTATTGTTGGTTCATCAATCTCAACAAGACAATATTTAACTTTTGCCTTCCTGCATGCTTTTATAATCCTTTCCCAGTTTAAATTCCCTTCACCGATTGGAGGCATAACCTGTTTATTATCAATTATTCCCATATCCTTTAAATGTATCTGGCTTACTCTACCTGAATATTTTTCTATCCAGTATGCAGGGTCTCCTCCTCCATACTGCACCCAGTATGTATCAATTTCAACTTCAAGTTCTTTACATCCATCAAGTAAAATTTCAAGTCCTGTCTTTTTACCAAATCTTTCAAATTCCACGCCATGGTTATGGTATCCAAGGATAAGACCTTCCTTCTTTATCTTTTTGATAACTTTCTTGAACTCTTTCGCTGCTTCCAGATATCCTTCTTTCCCTTTTCTTAATTCCTTTGGAAGCCCAGGGCAGAAAATACCTTCACATCCCAGTATTTTATGCTCTTCAATAACTTTTTCAGTCTCATTTATTATTCTCTCATAAGGTGTGTGAGTTGAACATGCATACAATCCATTATCATCAAGGATTTTCTTCAACTCTTTAAAATCAATCTCTCCTATACCTGAAATCTGTACAGCCCTGTATCCTATTTTCCTTATCTTTTTAAAAGTCTCCTCTATCCCCTTTAAATCTTTGCAAAATCCCCTTAATGTGTAAAGCTGGATACCTGCTATTAATCTATCCATTTCCCCTCCTTTTTAATTATTTATCTTCCTGATAAATTTTAAGTCCATAAAGAGTTGCAAGATCCATCATTTCTTTTCTGTAATCTCCATAAAAAGTTACCCTGTGCCAGGAAAATATTTCAAAATGGAAATTATTAAGTATTTTTTCTGCATCAACTTCTGCTGCCAGTTTTGTTCTGCATCCCTTTTCATCCTCAACATTCCCAATTGTTTTACCTGTATGTATAGAGAATGCTTTATCTAAGGAACTCACTTTAACTGTTGTTACTGTCTCCCCTGTCGGTAATAGTGATTGGACACATGCACCTTTTTTGTCTTCTGCATGTGAACGTATTATATATGGATTGCTTAAACCATCAGGGCCATAAACTTTACTGGTTGCCACACAGTGAGCATAAATTATCTGGTTTGTTGCGGTATCAATGACAGGGTCAGAAACATAACCGGGTCTTCCTGTTAAATACCTTATTAAAAGCTGTGTTACTGCAGAATCTAAATCTGCCTCACATACACCTGTTGAACCTTCATTATTTAATTCAAAGAAAGAAAGGCATGGATAAGCAAAAAGTTTACCGGAATAATAGAGTCCAAGACAATCAATTGTTATTGCATCTGCTTTCTTATCTTCCATTGCTTTTTTAATTGCCAGATGCATTTTTGCTGATTTTAATATCTCTTCTTCTGTGGGTTCAACAACCTTCAGCGCTTCTTTTATCCATTTATCCTTATATTTTTCTGCCTTTTCTTTATCAACTTTTTTATAATATGAATTTAATTCCTCTGAAGTCATTCTTATCACATCTGTTCCAAAAATTTCCTTTATCTTTTTTATCTTTCTATTGCTGCTTCCCCATGATTCCCCATCTGCAACAACAAGAATTTTTGATTCTCTCATCCTCTTCATTACAGAAAATAATTTTACAGCCTTTATAATATCATTGAAATTTGAAGAGCCAATACAGACAACAGGTAAATTTTCTTTTTTTACAAGTGAGTTTGTTCTGAGCAATCCTCCAGAGCCAGAATAGATTTCATCTGCAACAATTAAAGGGATTCCCATCTTCGCCATTGTTTCCGGTATTTCTGTCCACATTGATGTCATATAGACTAAATATCCATCATATCTTCCCTTTTCTTCCTCAACCAATTTTTTTGCCTTCTCTTTTTCATAAATAACATGGTAAGAAAATTCAATTTCAGGCAATTGCTTTTCCAGAATACTCATCACATCTTTTGCCCTTTTCTCAACATCATAATTTATATATGGCCAGGTAGGATGCCCTTTTTCAACTGCTGGAAATACAACTTTTACCTTCGCCTTTTCCATTTTCCCCCTCCTCATTTTCCTAAATTTATGGTTTCTATTTTAAATATTTTTCCAAGCATTTCAATTTCATCACATAGGTTTCCATAAGAGATTGCCTGATGATGACCAAAACTTTCTTTTCCAATTCTTTTTGCATCTTTTACTTTTATACCGATACTTGTTCTGCAATGGACTGTATCTTCTGTCCATAAAATTTCGCCTTCGCTATACCAGATTCTTCTTGCTTTCCTGTCCATTCCAACAATAGTTACTTTCTCACCTTCCTTAAGTTTTACAAATCCTGTAAGCCCTTTTTTAGATGCATGGAAATCTCTCAATTTTATCTTTTCTTTCCCATCTCCCATAGAAGGAGGGACAACATCATGGTTTATTACAATTACATTGTTTTCAATATCATCATGTGTATTATTTTCAAATAAGTTTCCCATTAATGCAGATTTTCCTGATAAACCCATAAGTATGCTCATTCCCAAAAGAGCAGATGTATCTCCTTCACATCCACATGGTATCCCTTCATCTATCAGAATTCCAAAAGAATAACATGGGACAAGTTCAACATTCGGTAAAAAAGCACAATCAACTGTTAAACCATTGGCATTGTATTCCTCCAGTAATTTTTTCAATCCCAAATATATTTTTGCATAATCTTTAAGTCTTTTTTCTCTTCCATCAAGAATCTCTGCATTTTCTTTCCAGAGATTTGCTATTTTTCCACTCTCTTCATCACTTATTTTTTCAACTGCTTTTAATAAATCATCAAAATTCAGGTGGATAAACTGTATTCCAAATCTGGTTTCAAGGTCTGTAAAATCATAATTTGCATCTTTAACACTGTTTGAAGGTATATCTCCTATATATAATACTCTCATTTCCCTTATGAAGGTATATGCTCTTAAAACTCTTATAATTTTCTCAATATCTTCAGAACCAAATGGGACGAAACATACTCCACCAGCTTCATCACTGGCTTCCTTTATCCATCTTCCATTCCATGCATATCCCCAGTTATCCCAGTAAGGTAAAACTGGCTTTCCAAGTTTAGCTATCTCCCCTGCTAATGCAAGGTCATAACCGCTTATGATATAAGCAGATACATCCCTTTTAAGTCCATCAATATCGCTTACTTTTCTGATATTTTCGGGAGGAAGAATTTCCAAAAAGTCAAACTTTTCACAGAGTTTTTCAATACTTACATCTTCCGGTGGTATCTCTTTTATTCTTTTTAAATTTCTTGGTTTTTTTGGCCCCTTTATCCATGTCTCCACCCTTAAAACTGGAAGTTGAGAGATATCTTTTTGAGGTGGTATTAAATTTACAGGCTGGATACTTACTTTCATTTTCTCCTCCTTATTTATAAACAATTCCTTTTATCTTCTTTATCTTGCAGATTATCTCCATCTCTTCAGTATAGTCTCCATACACAAGCACCCAGTGGAAACCCTGCCAGTCCTCAAGTATTTCTGATGGATTATTCACTTTTACCTCCACCTGAGACCGACATATCCTTAAATCAGGACTGCCAATAACTTCTCCTTTTAAAATAAGCATTTTCTCCATATCAAAAGATAATCCAGTTACTGTCACATTACCTTCTTTAAATATAAGTTTTGGAGTTGCTCCATAATTTGATTCATGGTGTGTTCTCACTTGATAAGAAAATGGAGGTTTACTGAATCCAAGAAGTTTTGTTGGAGAGGTGCAGTGGGCAAGTATAAGTGTTCCATCTTTTTCATTTACAGTTGGGTCATTAAAAAATGCTGGTTTTCCGGAAATATGTCTCATAAGATAATGGGTAATCATGGCAGTTGGGTCGGCTTCACATGTTGCAACTATTCCATCATCATTAAATTTTGAAAATGCAAAACATGGTGTGGATTCTGTTGTCTCAATAAGTTTACCCCAGCAGTTTACTGTTATCCAATCAGATTCATTTTCCTCCACATATTTCTTTAAAACAAGGTAGTATATTCCCGCCCTGAGAAGTTTTTCTTCTGTTGGTTCAATAACTCCTTCTGAGTTTGATATGAATTCTTCAATCACTCTTTTTGCTTCTTTACATTTATCCTTATCTTTCATGAAATTATTGAAATCCTCAACAAATTCATCGTATGTGTAGAATACAGTTTTATACCCGAAAGTTTCAGTCCCTTTTTTAAAAGAAAACCATCCTCCAAACAGTGGATTCATTGGGCCAACACATACAAGATTTGAAGATGAAATTTTCTTTAATGAATAGATTGCTCTCAGAATAATTTTTATCTTCTCTTTATCTCCCTCCACAAGAAAAATTTTTTCTGAAAGTCCATTTTTTTCAAGCAATTTATAAGCAGGTGGATTAAATAATGTTCCCGCATATATATTCTCCTTAAAACTATCATAGAAAATCACATAATCTGATAAAGCAACTATTCCATGTATTAAATCTCCACAGGAATACCATCCACCCCAGGATATTGTTAAGACTATATTTACATCAGATTTTTTAATCTCTTTCTCTTTTTTTAATAAATCACTTATATTTTCAACTTCTATTGCTGGCAGAAGATTTGCCTCTATACCTTCTTTTTTAATTGATCCGACCAGATTTTTAAATTCCTTATTTATATTTTCTTTTTCCTCCTCATAATCCTTCTTACACCTTACAAATCCCCAATAACCTTTTTCACTCTCCTTTTCAGAAAGGTATTGTTTTGGTGGTTTAATAATTAAAATTCTTAATTCCATCTTTTCCTCCATTAAACAATTTCAAATTTTATACCAACTTTTTTCAATGCATATCCGACTTCTTTCAGGTAATCTCCATAACACATCATCCAGTGAAATCCCCTCATCTTCTGCAATAATTTCTTCCAGTCTCCTTCTATTTCCACCTCTACTTGAGAACGGCATATAGGGAAGGAAGGGGATTCCAGTATTTTCCCTTTAAACCCTATCCATAACTTTCCACTGAAATCAGGAACTATTACTGTTACTTGCTGTCCTTTTTTGAATTCAACTTTTGGGGATGCTCCATAATCCGATTCAAAATGCGTAACTATTTTTGCTGGTTCATAATTTTTCCCATCCATCTTTCTCGGTGCTGTACAATGAGCAAGAGTTACTATTCCATTATGAGGAGTTGTCGGGTCATTAAGAAATACTGGTTTACCTGAAATATGATGTAAAAGGATACCGGATGGTATAACAACAAAATCTGATTCACAGAAAGCGAGGTATCCCTCATCATTGAGTAAACTCAAAGGGAGACAGGCTGTAGTTTCTGCTAAAGGCATAATAGTATTCATACAGTAATTTATTGTTATTGCATCGGATTTGTATTCAATCAATAAATCTTTAAAAATTTTATAAAGAAGAAAAGAATTTATTACAAATTTCTCATCTGTCTCAAGAGTGATATTTCCCTGCTGGAGATACTCTCTGGCTTTCCTTTCGCATTCATTTAAAATTTTATTCTTTTCTTTTTTTATTCTTTCTCCAAGTTCTGGATAAGGAAAATCTATTATATCAAGGTGCCATATCTTCCTTGCAAGAAAAGGTGCATCTCTTCCAGAAATTTCTCCCCATCCAGAAGGCCCTCCTACAGCAATTATCCTTTTCCCTATCGTATTTTTTAAACCATAAATGCTTCTTAACCTCCATAAGATCTCATCATAATCATCTATAACTATATCTTCTACACCAACATCTCCTCTTGAAATATCATCAGTCTTTCTACGGAGAAAAGTCGGGTGGATAACTTCATACCAGTAATAAATCGGCCCAGATCTATGCCTTATAAAAAAGATAACAGGTTTCCCATAAGAAGTTAATTTATCTAAAATATCTACAGAACCACCTGCTGCATAAATTAACAGAACATCTGAATAATTAATCTCCTGGCTGTCTATTTTATCTTTTCTGTCAATTGGAGTTAATGGCAATATCCTGCACGGGAATTCTATTTTATGTAATAATTCTTCAATTTCTTTATTGATTCTATTTATCTCTTCCTTTAAATCATCCTCTGTCTGTATACCTCCCCATGGACGCCAGCTCCTCTGTTTTTTTCTCTCAGGGAGTTGATAAATAAGGAGTGGCTTTACATTTAATTCTTTCATTTTTTCTTCCTTTCTATCCAATTTCAACAACTTTAAGATTCATTATTTTTCCCAATTTTTTTATTTCGCTTATATGGTTCCCATAAGTGATTACATTGTGAATTGATGATGTTTGCCTCAGATATTCTTCAAGGTTTTTCATTTTTAAATAAGCAGAGAATGAACAATGTCCAGATTTTTCAACTTCTACAATTTCAGCAGTTGTAATCACCATTCTATTTGCTTCTGGGCCTATTCTTGCAACAGTTATTTCACCTTTTGGTAATTCAGCATATCCTGTTATTCCTTTACCACTGTTGTGATAAGTGGTGAGAAAATATTTGCTTTTTGCAATTCTCAATGGAATTACATCATGAGTGAATCTTGCTTTATTTTGAGAAAGGTATTCTTTTGCATCAGCAACTCTGACTTCAGGAGGTGGAAATCCAGGCCCATTTTCCGGTCTGAAAAGATAAATATTTCCCATAATGGAAGGAGTATCTGTTGTATAATGGAAAACCATCATTGTAAGCAAGGCGTTCAGATCACCTTCGCAACCTGCTGGTATATCTTCATCGTTCAGTTTTGCAAGAGCCTGGCATGGTGTAATGAATTTTTTCTTAAATAAATCTGATAAACAGTTTATTGTTAATGCATCTGCATCCTGTTCTTTTAATATTTTTTTCATTGCAAGATAAAATTTTACAACCTCCAGATAACCATCTTTGCTTATATCTCCAAAATCCTCAACTTTATCTTCCCATTCTTTAAATTCTTCTTTTGCTGAATCCAGATTCACTTTATCCACTTCTTTTAAGAGATAATCCATCGGTATCTGTTTAACGATGCACCCAAAAACATCCTTTACCCTTTCCAGATTCCAGTCAGAACCTATCACTCCAGAAAGGTCTCTGTGAGCAGTTGTTCCTGCCATTTCTCCAAAATATAAAATTTTACTTTTACTCATTCTTTTTCTTGTTCTTAAAACTTTCAATGTCTCTCTGGCCTCAGATGGAGTTATAAACTGGTAAACTTCTGCTCCCTTTAAGGTTAAAAAAGAATTGAGGTCTTTTGACCATGCTCCATAATACCCGCCCTCTGTCCATAAAATGATTGGTTTTTTTATGTAAGCAAATGGTTCAACATCAAGTCCCAGAAATAAAGGCACAACAATATCTGTTTTTATATTTAAATAAGGAGAGATATCTGAAGGTATCTTTTTATCAAAAATAACATCAGGCAAAAATTCAACAATATCTCCTGCTATTTCTTTTATTTCCTTTTTTGCTTTTTCAACATTTTCAGTTTTATTCCCGAATATCTGAATGTAAAGCACCTTTTTACTTTTCTCACCATCCATAATTACCCCCTTTTTTAACCATTAAACTTCAACAACTTCAAAATCCATCAATCTGGCAAGTTTTTTAATCTTTTCTGTATAATCTCCGTAAACCATGGCAAGGTGGTGGCCAAAATCTCCAGCCTTATTGAAATATTCCATTGCATCAGATACTTTAATTTCAACACCTAAGGAACATCCAATCTCATTGAAATTCAATCCTTTCAATATCTCCCCTTTCACAACGAGGATTTTTTCACCAAGCGGATCAAATCTTGCAAGTGTAACTTTTTCTCCTTTATCCTGAGAAAAATCATACCTTATATTTACTCCCCATCCAGCAACTGTAAAATTTCTTATTTCATATTGAAGTGGTTCTTTATCAAGTCCTTTCATTTTTATTCCAGGAACATCGTGAATTATCCTTAAAATGTTTTTATCCACAACATAAGGATTTCCCATGTAAGAAGATTTTTTTGAAAGATACATTAAAATAGCCATAGCCAGAAGTACACTTATATCTTCTTCACAGGAAGAGGGAAACCCTTCATCTTTCAAAAGAGTGTGGGTAAGACATGGAGTAAATTTTTTCTTTTCAGGAATCTGTGTACTGCAAAGTTCAAAACAGGAGCAGGTAAAAGCATTACAGTTAAATTTCCCCATTAAACTTCTTGCTGTTAAATAAAAATAAATACTGCCAATTATATCTTCCTTCTTCATATGTACCTTTACTGCTTCTTTAACCAGTTTACTGTAAATCTTTTCAGCCTCTTCTGTTTCTTTTTTCTCTATTTCTTCCATTTCTCCAAAAAACTCATCAAAAAGAATTGTTTTAACTTCTGTTCCATATTTATCTTTAATTTTTTCAAAATCATATATACTGCTTACAACTCCCCATGGTATTTCTTCACCACCGGATATTCTCAATATTTTTGTTTTTTTAATTGATTTTCTAACTTTAAGCAGATAAATTAAATCATTAAGATGGTTAAAATCAAAAATTGCGTAACCCTCAAACCCTCTGCTTCTCATATATGCTGAAACATCAACATTTGTCACTCCCTTACCAATCATACAAACAGGTTTTTTATACCTTTCAATGCCAGGGATTCTTCCTTTTAAAAGAAATAAATCAACATTTTCCAGATCTTTTTCTAATTTTTTAAATTCGCTCTCTTTTATAATGAAATCCTCAAAGTATTCAATATAAACAGGTTCCAGCAGTTCAGCATATTCCTTATTTATATTCCTTTCCACTTCTTTTACAAAATTTGAAAAATCCTCTTTAGCCAATTTTCTTTCATTCTCCAGAGATAAAGATTTTTTATCTCCTATTCTGCATGGTCCTTCATGGGTTCCTTTATGGACAAGAGCTCCATAAACAATCTTTACACCAACTTTTTCATAAATAGCACTTTTCATCCTCCACCTCCATTGATTGTTTATTATAATTTCTTTCTCAATTTTTATTAAATTTTTTCAGGTATTCCAAATACATATGGTCTATTTGTGAAGGGATTTTTGTATACAAGGACTTTTGTTTCATAAACTTCTTCAATAATCTTGTATTCCAAAACTTCATCAGGACTTCCATCTTTATAAATACAACCTTTATGCAGAAGAATCAGCCTGTCACAGTATTCAGATGCAAGGTTTAGGTCATGGAGAATTATCAAAACAGTAATACCTCTTTCTTTATTCAACCTTTTCAATAAATCCATTATTGAGAATTTATATCCTATATCAAGATGAGAAACAGGTTCATCAAGAAGAAGAAGAGGAGTCTGCTGTGCAATGACCTGTGCAAGGAAGACTCTTTGCTTTTCTCCTTCAGAAAGTTCCTGAACATTCCTGTCCTTAAGATTGAAAATATCAAGAAGATGCAGACTCTCATTAATTGCTTCCCTGTCATCCTTTTTTAGAGTTCCAAATCTACCTGTGTATGGAAATCTGCCCATGCTTACAAATTCCTCAACAGAATAAGGGAAATAAATCTCAAAATCTGATGGTAGATAGGCAATTTGTCTTGAAAATAAAATTGGATGGAGTTTGAATATATCTTTCCCTTTATAATAAACATATCCACTGTAAGGTTTCAGATTTCTGCTTATCACTTTTGCAAGAGTTGTTTTACCAGAACCATTTGGCCCTATAATTCCAACAATTTCTCCCTCTTTTACCGAAAAAGAGATATTCTTAAGAACAGGCTTTTTACCATAACCACAATTAATTCCATCAACTTTCAAAATCTCTTCCATATCAGGTCTTTTTCCTTAAAAGAAGGAAGAGGAAAAATAATCCACCAAAAAGGCTCGTTATTACACCAACAGGGATTTCAATCGGACTTATTACAGTCCTTGCAATTGTATCAGCAAGAGTAAGAAGACACCCTCCAAGAATGAAACTTACAGGAAGAATTTTTAAATGGGCTGAACCAAAAAATATTCTTGAAATATGAGGAACGATAAGACCGACAAACCCTATCATACCTCCAAGGCTCACACAACTTCCTGTTATTATTGAAGAAAAAATAAAAAGTATCTTTTTAACTTTCTCGCTTTCAACTCCAAGGGTTTTTGCTTTTTCTTCTCCAATGCTTATGATGTCAAGTTGCCTTGAAAAAGTCAGGATGAAAATGGAGAAAAACAGAATTATAAGTATGGCTGGTTTAAAAAGAAAATATGGAAAATAAGAAAGGTCTCCAATAAGCCAGAAAAAACTCTGCTGGAATCTTTCCCTTTCAGATATCGCAAGGATAAAAAGGACAAAAGAAGAGAAGATGAAATTTAAGATTACTCCAAGCAATATCAGTGAAGGATTTGATAAATTCTTTTTTGAGCCAGCAATTACAATTATGAGTGTGCTTATAATTCCGCCAATGAATCCAAATAAAGGGATGCACAGGTATTTACCAATTATCACACCTATACATATCCCCAAAGACGCTCCTCCAGAAATTCCAAGTGTATAACTTTCTGCAAGTGGATTTTTTAAAAGTCCCTGTAAAACAGCACCTGTAATTGCAAGTCCACCTCCTGTGAAAAATCCAGCCATCACACGGGGTAATCTTAAATCAAATATTATCTTCCTTTCAAAATCTTCAAGATACTTTATCTTAAAAATCTTTAAAGGAGAGAGGAATTCAGAGCCTAAACAAATACCTGCAATTATACTTAAAATCACCAGTAAAATTAAAATAACTAATTTTTTCATCTTTAATTTTCTCTCCGTGGATTAATCTACCAATCTTTTCAACTGCATCAACAAAACTTTTCGGGGTTGGACTGCAGAAGAGGGTTGGTTCAACTTTAAAAACTCTATTATTTTTTACAGCTTTTAAATTCTCAAATTTATTCCATAAAAAGTCAGAACCCATTTTCACCTGAATGATAACATCAGGGTCCCTTTTAATAACTTCTTCAAAACTTACCGGAATGTATTTCCTTTTAATATCTCCAAAAATATTTTTACCTCCTGCAAATCTTATCATTTCATCTATATAGGATTTACCCCCTGCTGTGAAAAGTGGTTTTATTCCAAGGCAGAAGAAGACCTTTTTCGTTCTGTATTTAGAAAAAAACTTTTTTAATCTTTCCAGTCTTTCCTTTTCCCTTTTTACAATTTCTTTTCCAGTCTTCTCCTTATTAAAAATCCTTGCCAAATAAAGAAAATTATCACATATACTCTTGAAATTAAATATTTCTCCAGTTACCACAACTTTCAATCCCACAGATTTGAGTTTCTCCACACTCTGGCGTGTATTTCCTTCCTTGGATGCTATTACCAAATCTGGTTTAAGGGAAAGGATTTTTTCAGTATTTGGCTGCAATAAAGTCCCTATAATTTCCTTCCCCTTTTTCCTTTCTTCTCTCTCATGTATCGTTACTCCAATTATCTCCTTATCTATTCCGAGAAGATGGAGATTTTCTGTGATATATGGTCCAAGAGAGACAACCCTTTTATAATTCTGTCCATATAAAAATATAGCTGAAAATAAAATTAATAAAAATTTCCTCATCAGAATCTTACTGTTAAACCACCATAAATACTTCTCCCTTCAGTTCCATAAGAGTAAAATTCTTCATAATAGGTATCAAGGAGATTGTTCCCTTTTAAGAATAATTCAATATTT